>DUHJ01000134.1:0-3028 GCA_013330925.1 Candidatus Poseidoniaceae archaeon
TCACTCTGGAAGGTGATCATCAGCATGCTGTCGTGGTTGTAGGGGCCTTCGTCGCCACCGGCGGTCACGGTCACGGTCACAGGCACCCAGGTGCCGTCCATGACGTTGGACACGCCGTTGAAGTCGAATCCGGTGGTGGATTCGAAGTAGTAGTCAGGCACCTGCTCAGCCACGTTCTGCACGATGATCTTCACGTCGCGCTTCAGCGAGGTCTGCTGGATGTATCCGTTGTCGTTGATGTCGTAGGCGAAGCCGGTCGGAGCAGCAGCGCTGTCGGTGAGGTAGAGTTCCATCTCACAGAAGCCCTTGCCAGCAGGGTTGACCTGGTGGACACCGCCGTCGTAGAGGTAGTCAATCTGGTTGATCGGAGCGTTGGTGGTTGCGTCCTTGACGAGGTCGAGCACCAACTCGTCACCGTTGAAGGTGAACGAGAAGTAGTTCGAGTACGCGCAGTATGCACGGCCGTTGTCGTCGAGCTTCGGCAGCAGCGACCAGGTGAGGTCGCTGAGGTCGTGGTCAACGTCGTTCTTGATGGCAGACAGGTCGAAGGTCAGTTCGTCGACGTCCTCGGTGTCTTCCATGACCTTGATGGTCCACTCACCGTAGATGAGGGACGAGTCGTTGGAAGCCCAGTTGATCGTATCACCGGTTTGCAAGTTCCAGTCGTCGATGGTCGGTGCGTCGTTGACGGGCACCACGCTGAGCGTGATGATTTCGTCAGCGGCGTTCTGGTTCTCCGCGCCGTCGTCGCTGAGGGTCAGCGTGATGTCGCAGGAACCACCGGCCTCGAAGGCCATGCCGGACTTGCCGGTCACGGTCAACTCGGTGCCGCCAACCATGCCCACATCGAAGAGTGGGCAGGACTGGTCGACCGAAACGCCCCACGTGTAGATTTGGCGGGACGGGTCGTTCTCGTTCGCTTGGTCCTTGATCAGGTTGAGCGCGTTGGGACCGTTGTTGGCCTGGTCCGAAAGGACCACGGACACGCTCTGGCCACCCACGAGGCTGTCCTCAGGGATGTAGTTCACGTGAGCCGCGTCGCCGAAGAGCATCACGGTGTCCACGCAGTCGCCGTTGGTGTCGCGCTGGCAAATCTCAGGTGCGTCGTTGACGTTCTCAATCGTGAAGATGATCGAGCGCTCGTCCGCGAGACCGTTGCTGTCGGTCACGGTGAAGTTGAACTGCACCGTACCGAACTGGTCGGCGGTCGGGGTGATGCTGAGGTCGTGACCCGTAAGGGACCACGTCACCAGACCCTCGACGGGCATCGGCGTGTTGCCGTAGACCACGACGGTCTCACCTTCGCTCACCGCCCACGTCAGGTCACCGGCGGCGTCCTGCTCGTCAGAGGCATAGGAGGTCAAGCTCACCTGGTAGGAAGACGAGTCTTCGTCCACGGTGATGTTGTCGAGGCTGCTGCCAATCGTTGGGCAGGCGCGCTTGATGTCCATCTCAAGTTCAACGTTGTCGGACATGTTGACGCCCGTCTCGGTCGCCCAGTCGACGGCACAATCGTCGTTGTTGTGCTTGATCATCACGTTGTATTCCTTCGCGGCCGAGGGCACGTTGCTGCCCAAGAAGGTGCGGTAGGTGAGCACCTCGTCGGCGAGCACACCGGACGGCAGGTTGTTTGCACCGAGCACCACAGTGTAGTACTCGCTGAAATCCTGCAAGGTCGTCGAGGTGTTCATGGCTTGGTCGGGGTAGACCTCGCTCACGTCAGCGCTGCTGTCGCTCTGGACGATGGCAATCATGCGCACCGAACTTGGCATTCCACCGAGGCGGCTGAAGGGCACCATGATCTCGGCGAAGTCGCCAGAGAAGTCCCCTTCCACGTTGTCGGCGGAGAGCGACGTCACGCCCCAGCCAAGGAAGCCGTATGCGTAGAGGTCGTTGCTTGCGTCCGACTCGGCCCAGTACACGAAGTCTGCTTCAAAGGGCAGGTCGTGAGCACCGGTTGCGCCGTAATCGTAGCCCTCATCGGAGCCGCCACCGGCGACGTCGAAGTAGAGCAAGAGGTCCGAGGTGGACAGGTCGAGACCGTCAATGGCCACGTACAGGTCGTCGTTCTCTGTGTAGGTCACGTAGAAGTTCTCGGTCAGCTCACCAGGCATCGCGTCGTCGGAGGGGTTCAGCGAGGAACCGATCCAGTCGGAGTTGTCGCCGTCAACGGCCATCGCGTCGGACTGGAAGTCCGGCGAAATGTACGCCGCTCGGAGGCCGTCGGTGCTCACGATGGAGACGCCGACTTCGGCGGTGACGGGTGCACTCAGGTGCTGTGCGTTGATGTCGAGGAGGTTGGCCTCGTCGATCATCGTGCCTGCGGGCACGACAAGTTGGGACGGGGTCAGGTCCTGGCCGATGGAGGTCAACATCGCTCCTTGATCCAGCTCGATTTGTGTCGAAACACCGGACATCCACGTGAGGTTCTCGACCTTGCCGACCGAGTCAGACACGTAGATGGCGTTGACTGCGTTCACGTCACCCATGTTGTAGCGGAAGTCCGTGTTGTACACGTCCATACCTTGCTCACCATCGAGGTTCATGCAGTACATGATCGCATCACCGCTGTCTTCCAACAAGAGGCCGACGCCGTTGGCGCCGCCGTCGAAGTCGGCGTAGTTGACCATCAACTGCGTGTCGTAGGCCCAAACACCTTCGCTCAAGCCAGCAATGGACGCGTTGTCCGTGATGGTCAATGCACCACCGTCGGCTTCAACACCGGTGTCGAATCCGGAAATCGTCGTACCGCTCAGGGTCACGCTGTCACCGCTGGTCGTGACGAAGCCAGAGGTTGCGGTCTGGCTGCCACCGGTGAGTTCAGAGTTCTCGTCGACCACATCGCAGCCGTCGGTGAGCACCGCGTCGCTGTTCACGGCGACAAGGTTGTCTGCCATGTTGATTCCCGTTCCCGTGCAGTCCTCAACGAGGATACCCGTGGTGGTGATGATGGTGGACGTCGGCGACATCGAGATGTCGTTGCCGCTGATCACTGGTCCAGTGACTCCGCTGACTGCGGACGTGTAGT
>DUHJ01000134.1:3324-5097 GCA_013330925.1 Candidatus Poseidoniaceae archaeon
ACTGGTCCAGTGATTCCGCTGACTGCGGACGTGTAGTACGCGTTCAGCGTGATGCCACCGTCGCCCCAGCTGTCAGAGACGGCGATGGTGTATGAACCAGCGTCTGTGTAGGTCGTCAGCGGGTTGTAAGCCGTGTTGGATCCAAACGTGTAGGTGCTCCAGCTGTCCTTCGTGCCGTCGGGCTTGGTGATCTCGAGGGAGATTTCGTAGCCCCAGCTGTCGGTTTCAATGTCGATGACGAGCGTCGAACCGTTGCCGGCGAAGTTGAAGGTGCAGGTGTCACCGTAGCCGTAATTGCCGCTGATTTCACAGAGGTCCGTGGTCGTACCGACCGGCTGCGATGCTTCAGACATCAGGATACCCGTGTCGGAGTCGACAATGGTGTTGTCCATCACGTCACCGTAACCACCGTTTGCATAGATGCCGGCTGAATCCGAACCAGGTCCGGTGATGTCGTTGCCAGACACCTCGAAGCCCTTGATGTCGTTCAGGTAAATTCCGTCCTCAGAGAAACCGCGGATGGTGTTGCCTGAAATCGTCAGTTCTTCGATGGTGCCGTCCCATGCGGAGATGGCAGAATCATCCCCACCCGTGTTGTTCAGCACGTTGTTGAGCACCATGGCTCCCTCAACGTTTGCGTTGGGGTAGAACCGGATGTCGGAGATTTCACCGCCGTCTTCGAACACGTTGTCCTGGATGGTGATGTTGTCAGCACCGATTTCGTAGCTGTTGTGGCTCCAGTAGTATGGAGATCGCAGCAGCTCAATGCCCACCGCACAATCGTTGAACGTGTTGTTCTCGATGATGTTGCCTTCGCCACCGTAGATGCGCATGCACATGTCTTGAACGTTGATCGCGTTGTTCAGCGGGGACCAGCCCTTGTAGTGGGTGATGGTCGAGTTCCGGATGTTGAAGTAGTCGAGTTCGTACTCGTTGTAGTATCCGTATCCGACCGAGGCGATGATGGACGAAACGCCGTTGAACTCGGTGTTGTTGACGTCCACGTTCATCGAGTAGTATTGGTAACCGAAATCAACGCCGGAGAGCTCTCCATCGTCGTTCACTGCCATACCGATGACTGCACTGTCGTGCATGTACACGTTCACTTCCTCGTTGTACCGGGGGTTCATCCGGCTGTAGTCACCGAATGCAAGGGAAGCGGTCCAAACAAGCTTGGTGCCGTTCCAGTTGTAGGTGCCACCGTCGAGGAACCAGGACGGTGCGTCGATCATCACATCGTCGCCCGTGAAATCGCTTCCGTCGACCGAACCGTAGTAGTAACCGTGCTCCTCAAGGCCGTTGCTGAAGGTGCGGGAACTCCCCGTGGACGACCAGCCATTTGCACAGCGATCGATTTGGTTGTAACTCGTGGACAAGAAATACATGCACACACGGTGGTCGAATTCGTCAACGAGTTCGACCGTTTCCGCGTTTCCACTGTTGTCCGTGAGGGTCAAGCCAGATTCCACGTAGCGGAAGTCAGCGTTGTTGTCGCTGCTCGAGGTCCAGTAGTAGTCCACTTCAGCGACGGACGACACCGTGTAACCGTTGAGGTCCTGGGCGTGCGAGCCGTCTGCGTCCACGATGATGGACGTGAAGGTCAGCTCTTCTGCAACACCCGTTGTATCCGTGGTTCCGGAGGAAGCCGTTGCACCCGCCGGATTGCGGAGGACAACAACCACGTCAGACACGCCGGTAGCACCAGACCCTTGATCTGCGGTCATGGTCACGTCGAGGTGACGCATTCGGTTGAATTCACCAGATCCGGTCACG
>DUHJ01000214.1:0-1247 GCA_013330925.1 Candidatus Poseidoniaceae archaeon
CACACCGGCATGCGATCTTCCTCAAGGCCCATCTTCAGACCGGTGTTTCGCCCAAGATGCTGGTCGGGGAAGAACAGGACTGCGCCGTTCGCTCCTGCGCGTTCAAAGGCCCAATCGAGCACGCCCCTGGCGTTGGAAGACGTGCAGACGACCCCGCCGTGACGTCCAACGAAATCCTTCAGCGCTGCGCTGCTGTTCATGTAGGTGACTGGGACGAGGTAAGCGTCGTTTTCGCCCGCGGGAGCGGACGGGTCCTCGCGGGAGGCGGGGTCCGACCAACCGCCTTGTTCCAACATGCCCGGCCAATCACGCTCCACTTCATCCAGCGTCGCCATGTCGGCCATGGAGCAGCCCGCACGAAGGGTGGGCATCAACACCGACTGTCCATCTCGGGTCAGGACATCGGCCGATTCGGCCATGAAATGCACACCGCAGAACACGATGATGGTGGCGTCCGAGTCCGCCGCCTTTTGGCTCAGCATGTACGAATCCCCGATGTAATCGGCGTGTTCGACGATGCCGTCACGCTGGTAATGGTGCCCCAAGATGAGCACCTTGTCGCCAAGGCGGGCACGTACGTCACGGATGGCTGCGGCGATGTCCTCCTCTTCAGGGGACTTCGTCGTGTCCATGTAGTCGACGACGCACATCGGGAGCGTTGCGGCCATGATGTTCGTTCCACCCACTGCTCCGTTCTTTTTGAACCGATGCGCTCAGCAAGGTGTGGTTCCATCCCCGAAAATCTGCGCTTGGTGCTCAGAGGTGTGCTCATATGGGGCCACCGCTCCGTAGGAGGCATGTCCGACCGTCAACTCCTCGTCGACGCCAAGGACATTGGGAAGCGTTACGGGGATTTCGTGGCCTTGCACCCGCTCGACGTCCGCGTTCACGAGGGGGAGTTCTTCGGCGTCTTCGGTCCCAACGGAGCGGGGAAATCCACCTTCATCAAGCTCCTGACCGGGCAACTCCGGCCAAGCATCGGGCGCATCGAGGTGCTGGGCATCGACGCCGTGGCAGATCCACAGCACCTCAAAGCCAACATCGGCATTGTGCCTGAATCCGAGTCTCCGCCGTCCTTTTTGACGCCCCCAGAGTTCCTGACCTTTGTCGCTTCCTTGCGCGGTCTTGAGGACGTCGAAGGCAAGGTGGACCACTGGTTGTCGTGGTTTGGCCTCAACGAAAAGCGGGACACGATGTGCAAAGACCTCTCCAAAGGGCAGCGGCAGAAGGGGATGCTCGCCTCCGCG
>DUHJ01000214.1:1531-2681 GCA_013330925.1 Candidatus Poseidoniaceae archaeon
ATCCAAAGGGCAGCGGCAGAAGGTGATGCTCGCCTCCGCGTTCATTCACGCCCCGAAGTTGTTGTTCCTCGACGAACCCTTCGCAAACCTTGACCCCATTTACCAACGAAAGTGCAGGGAATGGCTGCTGAACCACGTCGCCAAAGGCGGGACCATTTTCCTCTGCTCGCACGTCTTGGAATCGGCCGAGCGTCTGTGCAACCGTATGGCCATCATCAACGAAGGCAAGGTGCTTGCTGCAGGCGCCATCGAGGAATTGAAACTCGACGGCGAGACCCTCGAAGACGTCTTCATTCGCTTGGTGGGGTACACCATCGAAGAGGCTGAACAAATCGCCGGCACCGACGAAGAGGAGGAATGAACCTGGGCGCCAGCGTCCGTTCACGCGACTGGGACGAGGTCGTGGATGCCTTGGGCGAGGCCCGCGTCGCCGTCTTGCCCGGCGACGGTTCGACCTACGTCCCGGAGCTGCATCTCAACGAGCCACGACGCGGTTGGGCCGCCTTCCGGATTACCTTCCGAGCCATGTTCCTTGAGGAATGGCGGGAAACCGTGGATTTCGCCCAAGCGCGTCAAATCATCCTCTTCCCCTTGCTGCTGTCCCTCATCACAGCGGTGACGACCATCGGTTTGCAATTTCTTGTGGGTACGGGAGCTGCACAAGTTTCGGACATCGACGAGCGGACCTTCAGTTGGGACCAGTTGCGGATCGGCGTGCATTTGCCTTTGCTCATGTTCTCCCTCGGTATGGGGACCTTCGCGTTCAAAGGACAGGAGGCCATCATGCAGAGGACGGGTTCGAAAAACAGACTGCTGGCCGCCCCTGCGCTCCAACCGCTGACCACTTCAGCCGCCCATTTCACCTACTTCGTGAAAGATCTCATCTACTACGTGCTGCTCATTTTGACCCCCATTGTTGCAGGCATGAGCGTCGGTTTGATCCTCGACGAAGCAGGCCTCATCCAAACCCCGCTCGAATGGAGCTCGGTGTTTTGGACGTGGGCGGCCATGGCCACCACGTTGGCCGAAGGGCTGGCCCTGGCCTTCCTCGGTTCTGTGTTGTGGCTTCGAGGCCGGCCTTTCACCTGGCTTGGTCCGGTCGCGGCGGTCGCCGTCGGATTGTCGGCAGGCGTGGGTTTGTTCCCGTGGG
>DUHJ01000214.1:2968-4674 GCA_013330925.1 Candidatus Poseidoniaceae archaeon
CGTCGGATTGTCGGCTGGCGTGGGTTTGTTCCCGTGGGACATGGCCTTGGTGGGTCTTGCCGTGCAGCGCCATCATGCCTTGATGCCGTTGCTCTTTGGCATCGTGGGGACCGGCCTTCTCGGTGCGTTGGCCAGCTCGCTTCTCGTCGATGACTTCGAAGTTAAGGTCACGTCGAAGAAGAACCTGCTGAACCCTGCCCTGCGACGCCTTCGTTTCCTCGGCACCGGCCCGCTGAGGCTGTTGGTGGCCAAGGAATTCGTCGACCTGATTCGCTCGGGGACCATGAAGAAGATGACCGTGTCCTACTCGGTGCCGCTGTTGGTGCTCTTGGGCATGGCGTGGCTCATCGATTTCGCGGAAGCACCGATTCCGATCAACTTGCTGTCCTATGCTCCTTTCCTCGGCTTCTTCGGATTCAATTTCTATTCGTGGTTGACCATCCTCGACGATCCCGATTTCATGAACGGTCTCCCGTTGCGGGTTCCACAATTGCTTCGGGCCAAGGTCGTGGTGTACTTCCTCGCCACCTCATGGATTTCCCTGATTTTCTTCGTCTTGATGGCGTGGCGCCTCGATGAATGGGCCGCGCTGCCCACCGGTTTGGCGGTGATGTTTGCCAACTCGATTTACATCGTTGCGCTGACCGCTTTCCTGATGGGACTGCGGCCAAACAAGGCCATTTTCGACGGGCGAATCATGTTCTGGTTCTGGCTTGGGACGGTGCTCCCGTTGCTCGGTCTCTTCCTGTTGTCCTTCACCCAAGGCGACGTCGAACTGTACGGCAACTGGTGGGAGCGCGTCAGCGAAGACGGCCTGAGCGCCACGGCGACGGCGTACGACCTTGAGATGGTGCGAGGTGGCTACCTTGGCATCCTCTCGATATCAGGCGGCCTTTTGGTCGGCTCAGCCGTGTTGTGGGCGCTCATCGACGTGCGGTGGGGAAAGAAGCCCTTCGAGAACTGAGCGCGTCGTGCCCTTCATGTTCCCTCGGCCTCACGGCGGGTCATGGTTCGTGTCTTGGCCGTCTGCGGTCTCCCTGCGTGCGGGAAGGGAGAATTCGCGGAAATGGCCTCTTCACTCGGCCTTCCTGTGCGTTCCATGGGCGACATGGTGCGAGAGGAAGTCCTTCGCCAGGGGCTTGAGGGCGACCCTCGTGTCTTTGGGCGCGTCGCGATGGAACTCCGGGCTGCGCACGGTGACGACGTGCTTGCCGTCCGTCTTGCAGACGCCATCGATGCCATGGACGACCGGCCTTCCTTGTTGATCATCGACGGGCTTCGCGGGGTGGCGGAGCGCGACATCTTCACCGCCCGCTGGGGCGACGGATTTGCCGTGGTTGCCATCCATGCTGAGGCCGACGTCCGGTTCAAGCGGAGCCAAGACCGAGGGCGTGCCGAAGACGGTTCGCTCGAAGATTTTCAAGCCCGTGACGCCCGTGAATTGGGGTGGGGCGTGGGCCAACTGATGGAAGAGGCCGACCACGTCTTGCACAACCGTGACCCGCTCAGTACGTTTCGTGCCGAGGCCCGCGACTTGCTTCTTGGTCTGACCGCTTGACGGTCAAAATCCCCTTCTGTTCGGGGTGCGGCGGCAACGTGCCCCGACCAAAGGTTATAGTCGGGCCGCGGGTGTGGAGAAACCGATTGGACGGGCGTGACCATGGCGAGAAAAGGGGGGAAAGGAGGCCAACGAGGTCGTGCAGCCC
>DUHJ01000014.1:0-8918 GCA_013330925.1 Candidatus Poseidoniaceae archaeon
ATGGACGGCACCTGGGTGCCTGTGACCGTGACCGTGACCGCCGGTGGCGACGAAGGCCCCTACAACCACGACAGCATGCTGATGATCACCTTCCAGAGTGACGGCCACACCGAAACCGAGCGCGATGCAATCTACATCGACGCGCCCGCCTACGGCGACACGGTGACGGTGGATTCCGAGGTCTTTGTGAAGGCGGTCACCACGACCGTTTGGGTTGAGATGGACGTCAAGACCTGTGTTGACGAGAGCTGCGACATGACGAAGTCGGTCGATGACCGCTTCATCGCTGACGAGCCCGCCAGCCACGGCAAGGTGACCCTGCCCAACAGCCTCGACTACTGGGCCGAGCCCGGTTTCTACGGCTCTGAGGACGGTACGGACAGCATCCGCCGCCCAGTGCTTGAGGACAAGGACTGGTGCAACAACGTGATGTACAACACCCTCACGGGCAACATCGACGTTTGCGACCAAGCAGACTACGGCCGAGGATCCTTCGAGATCACCGACCAGGACCTGCCTGACGTGGTGCGCACCATCGGTGCCTCCGGTGTGCCATCGTTCGCCCCGAGCATCGTCGCCGTCGCCCTCGCGGGCTTCGTCGTTGGCCTCCTCGCCATGGCGGGTCGCCGTGACGAGGAAGAAGCAGAGGAGGAGAACACCTCCCAGCGCTTCGTCGACGACGAGACGGCCGTGAGCCCGGTCATCGCCACCATCCTGATGGTTGCGATCACCGTGGTGCTTTCCGGTGTCATCTACGTCTGGGCGAGCAGCCTGGCCGAGACCGACGTCAAGGGTGTGCCCCGCATCACCTTCGACATCGAGGACATCGACGCCTACAACGCCGAGACCGGTCACTGGAAGATCGAAGTGCAGCAGTCCGAGACTGAGCTGGCAACGCAAGCCGTTGAGATCAAGGTCTTCGCGGCCGAGATTGACGGCGTGTACGAGGTCAAGATGGCCAACTCCGATGGTGTGTACGGCTTCTCGCCGTTCAACAGCGACAGTCTGGTGACCTTCTCCGACTCCGTTCGGTCCGAAGGCGACGACAAGGTGTCCACCTTCTTCGTCGGTGACACGATCTTCGTGCGCACGCACCTTGCCGACGGCACGCCGTTGACCGACGTGACCATCCAACTGTCCTACGCACCCGAGGTGGGTCAAGGCGCCATGCTCCGAACCTGGAGCGGCCTGTCCTACGACCTCGCTGCGTGAGCAGTCCGGGAAGAAGCACAACCGGCCAAGGGCCCTTCGGGGCTCCTTGGCGTGGCCTTTGGCCACCCCCCCAGCGTGGGGGGAGCGCGCAAGCGTTCCCCCCGCCCTGACCCGGGACGAGCCTTGATGGTCTGGACCCCCATGCCTGTGCATGGACGGATTGGATTGTGTGGTGTTTGACTGCGACGGGGTCCTCGTGGACGCCATTTCATCGTGGCGCACGCTCCACGATCACTTCGGGACCGACAACAACGCCAACCTTCAGCGGTTCATTGCCGGTGAGTTCGACGATTTGACCTTCATGAGGTCGGACATTGCGTTGTGGAAAGCGGTTCAAGATCCGATTCACAAGGATGACTTGTTCCGTGCCTACGCAGGAGCTCGGCTCATGCCTGGTGCTCGTGAGTTGGTTCGAGATTTGCAGGCACAAGGCGTCTACGTGGCCATCGTCTCTGCAGGTGTGGACATTTTTGTCTCAAGCATCGCAGCCATGCTCAAGGTTGACGACTGGATTGCAAACGGATTCACGTTCGATGACGAGGGATGGCTGCTGGACGAGGGCGTCTGCCGTCTCCACGCTACTGGGAAAGGTGCCATCATCGAACGCTTGATCGAGATGCACGGTTTTGAACGGTCCAAAGTGGTCAGCCTTGGGGATTCCGAGATGGACCTCTCGATGCAGGTTGAAGGAAGCCAATTTATCGGCTTCAACCCCTCCCGGGAGAGCTCAAAATCCGCATTTTTGGACGCCGGAGTTCCGGTCGTGTACACCAAGGACCTGAACGACGTACGTCAGCACCTTGGCCTGTGATCAGGCGAACGGAATCGACGTCGTGGCGTGGGTTCCGAGGTTCACCACCGTCAACATGCAAGGACGTGGCTGGAATCCAAGCATGCGCTGGTAGCTGGTTTGGTCCTGCCAGGTTGAGGAACAGACCAAGGTGGTGCCCTTGAAATCGAGGCAAGCATGGCCATGAACGTGCCCAGTCACGAAAATGTCGGGCACTTCTCTGATGACCAATCCGTCCTCGGGCTCCGGTGACAACGGCGTTTTTCCACCCCATTGCGGCGCAAGGTGCCGTCGTCGTAGCATTTGTCGCATCGCTTCCACTGGCTCGGCGTAGGACACGGTCCGAAGACCAGCCACAAAGTCGTCGATGGACTTGCCATGGTACGACAGCACCCTGACGCCATGGAGGCTGAAGTCACAGGGATTGCCGACGAAGGTCGTGGCGTGGTAATCGGACTGAATGTCCTTCTCAAACGTTGGCTGAGGTTCAGCCGGTCGAACGGCGTCGTGGTTGCCGGGCAGCATGACGCACTCCACCCACTCGGGGAGCAGGTCGAGCAAACGAGCAAATTCTGTGTATTGGTTGAACAAGTCAGGGATGGCCAACTCTCGGTCTTGGCCTGGATAGATGCCCACGCCATCGACGCAATCGCCGCTCAAAATGAGGTATTTGATCGTCTTTGCAAGTGGATCGGTCCGGAACCATTCGACCATCTTGTGCCACTGGGCCTCGAGGAAGGTCTTGCTTCCGACGTGAATGTCCGACAAGAAAGCCACAGAAACGCCGGTTTCGGCGTGGGCTTTCTCGTGCCGGTCTTGCAGGGGAAAGTGAAGGTCGTCGACGTAGAACATGTCCCCTTGCTGAGAGAAATTTCCACTGACGCCCACAACATCGTCTGGCATCAAGCCTGTTTCGATAATCTCTTCATGAACTCTGTCGCGATCTTCACCCGTTCGCTTGAGCAAAATGCAATCGAATTCACCTGTTTCGTCTTCCAGACCCCACATCAGGTGTCCGTTTTTCGTGTACCTCGGCTCGTTGACCAACCCAATGGCCACGGCAATGTTGTCTCGACCTTTGTATCGGGCCGACTCTGCGGTCAATCGAGCGATGTCGGAAGGTTTCCTCGGGAGCTTCGAGTTGCGAATGATGAGCCGACGAATGGATTCCAAACGGTCGTTGAAGCAAGCGTTGATGTCGGTCATCTTTCCTTCCGTGACCGAGTTCCCTGTGATGTCAAAGTGCACGGTGATGTCCACGTCCACGTCGCTGGCCAATTCCGGGAAATCCGTTTTCGCCCAATCCGGTGTCCCGTTTCTCAACTGCAGATTGACCGGTTCTGGTGGTGCCAACGGTGCGATGGTCCGTGCCAAGTCCTTTGGCCGCTGTTCCAAGAGCGATCCTACGCTGCTCGGGGATGCCGGAGGTGCACCCGTGCGTTGCTCGTAGGCGGCAAGCAAGGCATCGAGCACCGTCTGATTCAGCAAACCGGTGACGCCTGCGGCAGGGGCCGCTGCGATGACGCCAAGGGGATTGGGATGTTCCATCAGCCGCTGTCGGACGTCGGCACCCATGACGAGAAGGCCCTGCTCGAGAAGCCGGGCGTAGACGGTCCCCCACTCGACCGTCATGCTTTGCAAGGCCTGACGGCGAGACAAAAGGTCACCGGCGGTTCACCACTCGACGTCGTCGCCGAGGTTCTCGTCAGGGGAGGGCCCATCGCCTGGAGACCAAGCGGTCTCCTGCCATGCCGTGTCGAGTCGCGTGCCGGCTTCTTTGGCGGCGCGGTTGATTTGTCGGGCCTCTCGTTCGGCTTCGACGGCCTCTCGCTGCTTCTCAGTCTCGGCTGCACGGACCTCTTTCCGCTTCACCGCCGCATCCATGTTTTCGATGGCCACGCGAATGGCGAAGTGAACGAATCCGAGTTTGTTTTCGGCCCGTGTGCCTCCAATGATGGTCCGCTCTGCGGTTTTCCAGTCACCGGAGGCCGCTCCAACGTACACGAGGCCGAGTTTCTTGTCACTGACGTTGCCCGGTCCCGCGATCCCGGTCACAGAAAGTGCGATGTCAGCCGTAGAACGTGCCAAAGCACCTGCCGCCATCTGGATGGCGACCTCGGCAGAAACCGCGCCCTTCTTGCTCAACGTTTCCGGATTCACACCAAGCACACGCGTTTTCGCGTCATTGGCGTAGGTGACCCACGATTGGTCGAACCAATCGCTGGCCCCTGCAATGTCGGTGAGGGTGCTGGCGAGCAGTCCGCCAGTGCACGATTCCGCCACGGTGATGCGCAGACCGGCTTGCTTCAGCCGGCGCACGAGGCGGGCGGCATCGGTCTGGATCTCCACGTCCATTGTGCCACGGGTGATGCCCCGTGGTCAAAGGCTTGCCGTCGCCCTTGACTTCATAGCATGAAGCCTCGAGCGCCACATGGGCCTGTGGTCTAGCGGCTATGACACCGCCTTTACACGGCGTTGATCGTGGGTTCGAGTCCCACCGGGCCCATCTTGCCTTGACTTACCAGAGCAAGGCCTCAATCGGACCTTTGTGGCCTGCGACGACCTTGGTGATGCCCGCCGATTTCTGAAGCCGTGCTGCTTCGATGACGTCGTCCACCACGAGCAAATGAACGGCCCTTCGCTGGATGTCGGCTTCAAGTTCGAGTTCCACGCCACGTCCGTCGATGGCGACCAATGCGCCATCGAGTTCTGCAAACATCGTCAGGTGACGCAGTTCCCCCCATGCCTCGCCTGGGATGACCAGCCATCGCGCGTCACGAAGGCTGCCTCGCTCAGGGGGCTGGTTTGGATCTGCCCGAACCACCCGCATGCTTCCCGATGGAAGGTGTGGCCCTTGATGCCAACGGTCCTAATCGATGCGGTATCGTGTCAATGCAATCGCACCGCCAAGGCCGTCCAATTGTGCCCCTGCGTCATGGTCAATCGAACACTGCACGACCTTTCCGCCAAGGTCGATCACGGCTTCGCACATGCCTTGCCAGCGGTCGCCCTCGTCCCCTCTCAACAGGTGAGCCAACACCACGAGGGTCTCCACGGCTCCTTCGTCGATCGCCCGTTGGACTTGGACCGTTCCGTAGGCCACCGCACCTGAGGTTTGGATTCTCGTCATGGCTTCCTCGACCAAGGCCGTTTCTCTGGAAAGTGCATGATCAGCAAGGACGGCTCCGGCCAGCCCTTCACGGATGACTTCGTTGGCGGCAGGACGGCCGCCAATGGACGTCGCCACCAAGGTCAGGGCGAGGTGTGGGGCACAGCTGCGAAGCGCGGTTGCCAGCCGTTCACGGGCATGTCCGGGTCCGGCGAGGACCACTGGCACATCGCCGACGAGGGAAGCAGCGATCTCTTGAGCGGTGTTGGTGAGGAAGGCTTCCTTGACGCCAGACGACGTTCGCTCGTCGTTTCGCTTGCCGCCGCCGCGCATGGTCCATGTCATGCCTTCTTTCAGCCCGCGCTGGGCCACGGTGAACAGGATGACCTCGTCATGCTCGACAACGATAAGGGCGACCTTGGGTCGAAGGGCTGCGCTGGCGGCTTCTTCGATCAGTTGGACGTCAATGGGACGAAATGGCGCGTGGGCCTGAATCTCCACTTCGTCTCCCGCTTCGACGACGTGGGTGTGGTGTTGCCCTTGGTCAAAGGCAGCTTCGACGATGGTTCCGTGAACGCGCAAGGCATCGGAAAAGACGTGGTGCTCAACGTTGAGCACGTCGAGCAGGATCCACATGGTCCGCCGTTCTGCTGCTTTGGCTCGGCCACCCTCCAACCCGCCTGTGGTGGAATCACGGCGCTCACCGACCATGCCGAAGCGATGGCCTTGCTGAACGAATTGTGCCAAGGTCCAGAGGTCGTCGTCGGATTCACACCGCAATCGCATGCGCAAAGCGTCACGGTGGAGCACACGCATGCCCTCACCCGAAAACGCCCTTGAGCATGCCTCGCTCGTCCATGTCCATGTCTGCGGCAGCAGGGCGCTTTGGGAGCCCTGGCATCGTCATCATGTTTCCAAGAATGGCCACGATGAATCCGGCGCCTGCGTTCAGTCGGAACTCGCGCACAGGGAGCGTGAATCCACTGGGGGCTCCGAGACCGCCCGCGTCATGGCTGAAACTGTACTGCGTCTTGGCCATGCAGACCGGGAGGTGGCCATAGCCCCACGACGTGAACCGGTCCAGCTGCTTCATGGCGGCGGGTGTCACGGTGACCTCGCCTGCGCCGTACAGACGCTTGGCGATGCCTTCCACCTTGTCCATCACGGGTGCATCTGGCATGAACAGAGGGGTGAACGGGCGCCCCGCAGCAACGTGATCTTGCACGGCACGAACCACGGCGTTGGCAAGTGGAGCGCCACCTTCGCCACCCCGGGCGTGGACTTCGGTCAAGCAGACGTCGTAGGCACCGCTTGCTCGAGCAGCGTCGGCCAAGGCGTCCAGTTCGGCGTCCGTATCGCTCGCGAAACGGTTGATGGAGACGATCACCGGCATCCCGAATCCGGCCATGTTGCGGATGTGACGGTCAAGGTTGGTCGTCGCTCCTTGGAGCAAGGCCTCGACGTTTTCACGCTCGAGTTCTTCGGCGCTCGGCCGTCGTCCTGCGCGGTCTCCGAACGCACCGCCATGGAGTTTCATCGAACGAACGGTGACGTTCATGACCACGCAATCGGGTGCCTTTTGCCCCACTGGGGCCTTGATGTGCATGAATTTCTCAGCACCCATGTCCGAGCCGAAGCCGGCTTCGGTGACGACAAAATCGGCGCACGACAGGGCCAGACGGTCTGCGATGACGGAGGAGTTTCCGTGGGCAATGTTCGCGAAAGGTCCGCCGTGAATGAAGGCAGGATCGCCTTCCAAGGTCTGCACCAAGTTGGGGAGGAAGGCGTCCCGAAGGAGCAGGGCCATCGCTCCAGCGGCATCGAGGTCGTCCGCTCGAACCGGACGTCCATCGAGGTCAGGTCCCACGATGATCTCTCCGAGCCGCTTCCGGAGGTCAGGATAATCGCGTGCAAGCACAAGAATGGCCATCACTTCGCTTGCGGCCGTGATGTCAAACCGGTCCTGTCGAACGAATCCGTTCGCCGGTCCACCCAGTCCAACGACGACGTCGCGCAGGGCGCGGTCGTTGAGGTCGACCACACGGGGCCAGCCGATCCGCGTGGCGTCGAGGCGGCGTTCGTTTCCGTGCTTGATGTGGTTGTCAATGAGCGAAGACAGGAGGTTGTGCGCCGAGGTCACGGCGTGCAGATCGCCGGTGAAATGCAGGTTGATCTGCTCCATTGGCAGCACTTGTGAGCGTCCGCCACCAGCGGCGCCTCCTTTGATGCCGAAGACCGGGCCCATGGAGGGCTCACGAACCACACACGTGGCGGAGCGCCCAATGCGGTTCAGGGCCTGAGTCAGTCCGATGGTCGTCACGGTCTTTCCTTCGCCAAACGGTGTTGGATTGACCGAGGTCACCAACACAAGGCTCCCTTGTGGCCGGTCAAGGTGCTCTTCGATGCACGGCCATTTGACCTTCGCGATGTGCTGGCCGTGAGGGTGAAGGCCGTCAGCGGGGAGGGCCAATTTCCACGCGATGGTCGCGATGTCCTCAAGCGTCGCTTCCCGAGCAATTTCCAAGTCGGAGGGCATGAGCGTCGAACCCCCCATGGCGGGCTATCAATGCGCCGCTCTGCAGGGGTCCAGCCCTGCGTTCTGCAGGGGGGCTGGAAAACGCCGTTCAATCTTCGTTCTCGATGGAACCGAGGTAGTCGGGCAATTCCACACCGGCCATCGCGGCCACGTCGTGGACCGGCGGGAGGCTCTTGATGAGGCTCGACACGAAGTTCGAGGTGCTCGATCCTTCGCCGCCGCCGTTGCCACCGGAATCCCACACGGTGATCTTGTCGATGGTGAGGTTGGAGATGGCCTCGACCTGCTTCGCAACGATGGCTTCCATCTTCTCGACCATGAGGAGCGTGGCGGCAGCACGGGCGTCGCCGCCCGCGCTCTCGACGAGGTTGCGGTAACCCGCGGCTTTCGCCTCGAGCACGGCTTGAACACCTTCTGCTTCTGCTTGGAAGCGAGCGAGGGTCGCGTCCGCTTCACCACGGGCGATGCG
This sequence comes from Candidatus Poseidoniaceae archaeon, assembly GCA_013330925.1. Lineage (GTDB taxonomy): Archaea > Thermoplasmatota > Poseidoniia > Poseidoniales > Poseidoniaceae > MGIIa-L3 > MGIIa-L3 sp11892u. Next base: position 8,117 of record DUHJ01000014.1, read on the forward strand.
GCGCTGGCGTTCTGCTTCTGCTTCGGCCGCAATCTCGATCTGAGACTTGGCGACTTCCTCACGGGCGATTTCCTCGGCACGCAGGCGCTCGGACTCGAGGGTGTACTGGGCACGCTCGATTTCAGCCTGGGCTTGTCGACGGGCGACTTCAGAACGCTGCAATGCTTCTGCTTCGCGCTCGGCGAGGTCGGCGTTGGTGCGAGCGATGTCCGCACGGGCGACGTTTTCACCCTCGACGGCTTCTGCTTCCTGTTGCTGAATGAACACACGTCGGTCGGCTTCGGCTTGCTTCTGACCCTTGGCAGAGGCCGCTTCGTTTCGAGCAACCTCAATCTGGCGGTCACGGTTGGCGGCCGCCACACCGATGGCACCCTCGCGGTCCGAGTTGGCCACGTCGATGAGCGCCTTGTTGTTCGCCTCAGCCGCTGCCTTGCGACCAATGTTTTCGATGTAGTTCGACTCGTCGGTGATGTCCGTGATGTTCACGTTGATGAGGTAGAGACCGATCTTGTGGAGCTCAGCGTCCACGTTCTTGGACACGAGGGAAAGGAAGGCTTCGCGGTCCTGGTTGATCTGCTCAATGGTAAGGGAAGCCACCGTCAAACGGAGCTGACCGAAGATGATCTCCTTGGCCATGTCTTCAATGGCTTGCGGGGTCAGCCCAAGCAAACGCTCTGCGGCGTTGGTCATGATTTGTGGCTCGGTGGACACACCGATGGTGAAGGTCGAAGGGACGTTGATGCGGATGTTTTGCATCGACAAGGCGTGGCGCAGGTCGATGATGATCGTCAACGGCTTGAGG
>DUHJ01000014.1:9236-11410 GCA_013330925.1 Candidatus Poseidoniaceae archaeon
TCAACGGCTTGAGGTCTAGGTAGGCGTAGTGTTGGATGAGGGGGATGACCAAACGGCCACCACCGTGCACGGTGTCCGCGGTCTTGCCCTTGAGTCCAGGACCTGAACCGTAGATGACGAGGATCTTGTCCGACGGTGCGATCTTGTACCGGAAGGCGTACAGGATAACGACACCCGCCACTGCTGCAATCAGGAGAAAGACGCCCAAGGTGCCAAGGGCGGCTGCGACGTTGGAACCGGAATCAGCCGTGTGGTCGGTCATGATGCTCATTGTTGGAGCATTGGGGGGCTATATCACCTTGACTCCTGATGAGTCCGGTGTTCATTCCTCGTCGTTGAAGTCGATTGGCTCAACGATGAGCATGGGTCCAACGTGGTCCATCACGCGAACGAGGGTGCCCGAAGGAAGGGCTTGAGCGTCGTCCTTGCTGCGAGCGGACATGGTGCGGAGTGCATTTTGGTAGGTCACTTGGACTTGCCCGGTCCCGTTTGCTGGGATGTTCATGTAGACCTCGCCTCGGGCTCCAATGGCGTTGTCATGGTCCACGTTTCCTTCCGATTCAAGCCCTCGGAACAAATGGTAGACCTTGCCCATGATGTACATCGACACCAAACCGGCGGCGGTGCCCGCACCGATCGCCATGAGCGTGTTGTCGTTGGCTTGGTTGACCGCCAATCCAAAAATTCCGAACATCATGATGAAGGAAAGGATACCTTGCAGCGTCAGCAATTCAAACGCAAAGCCCGCATCCATGTCGATGTCGATGTTGAAGGCTCCTTCAAGCACCCCATCGGCAAAGCCGCCGATGATGAGGAGGATGAAGTACAGCACAAAGAGCCCGGTGCCGATAAGGGCCATGCTCGCAAAGAGGATGTCGATCCCACTGATGGAACCAAGGCCAAGGAAGTCGAGAAAGGACGGTACACTAATCTCCATGGCCGGCCTTCACCCCCACGTGACTTCAAGATTCCCGCTCACGTTGCTTGAGAACCCAACGGACGAAGAGGTATCGCTCCAAGGCGAAGAGGGGTCCAAGTGATCCCCCTACGGTCACGCCGATGACCCAATCGGGAGCGCCGAGCGACCATGTGGTCATCCCGATGACCACAAGGGCCATTGGAAGGATGCCTCGACGCAAAACAGCGTACAAGGGTGCAAGTTCGGCCATCTCTTGTTGCCTGGCCAGCGCCTGCCATGCTGGGCTGTCCGAGGGCATGTGCGCCCCTCAGCCGAGGAGTCCAAGTCCCAAGATTTCGGTCGAGCCCATCAACACGGCGTAGATGAGGTACACAAAGAGCATGGAACGGACGTTGAACCGGCCTTCGCCGTCTTCCGTTGGGATCTCGACGCGCTGCCCCTCGGGGGTCAGCATGGTCACGGTTTGTTCCAGCGTGGTGTAGTTTCCACCCTGCTCAAATTCCTTCACGCTGCGGCGTTGTTGGTAGAACAAGGCGAAAATTGTGACCAGAATGACCGCCATGCTGGGGCCAACGTACGCGCCGAGTGCAGTTTCGAAGTTTCCCATCATCACCGAAGTGTAGTAGAGCGTCACAAGGGCGGTCAAGAAACCAAACAGGCCAGAGCCTTCGTTTCGGGCCTTGTGGGTGCTCGCCGCTACGGGGTGCATGACATGAAATTCAGCAGGTCTGCTTTGAATGATTTGCCGATACCCGTCGCCCACAGCCTCAAGCCGGTCCACGTGGTGGGGGAAACGTGGCCCTCCTTGTGCATGCGGTCGCGGGTCGTCCAGTCGATCGGTCCCTCTCTCCTGTGCTCGCGCTCCTCACCGTCGCTCGGCTTGAGGAAGCGGGCGTCGAGGGCCTCCGCTTGGACGACACGCGAGCCATCCGGATCGACGCGAGCACGCCAGCGGAGGCGTTGCAGCAGTTCGATGGCCTTGCGGATGCGGCCCCGGTCGGTGGGCTTCATGCGGCCGTTGCCCAGCGCCTCAAAGCGGCACCGAAACAGGTTGAGCGCATCCCGCTGAGGTTTCTGGCCGGACAGGGCCGTTGGCTCAGTTTGACGTCGCCGCTCAAACATCAGGTCGGCGCGTGGGAATGCACGGACGGCGCGCAAGCATTGCGCGCGGTCAACGCCCTTCTTCTCGATGAGGAGGGCGTCCGTACTGCCGGGACCGACGGTTCGGGCGTTTTAGCCGTGGCTCGGTTGGCAG
>DUHJ01000059.1 GCA_013330925.1 Candidatus Poseidoniaceae archaeon
CCCTGTGAAGTGGACCGGATGGACGTGATACATGGTCACGTCGAGTTCTTCGTCGACGATGTACCCCTCGGTCAGAAGGCCTTCCTCGTCGTCCGCCAATGCATCGGCGACCAACGACGACCAATCGACCTCTGCTCCTGCGATGGACCAATCCGCGTTGGCCGCAGGAGGAGCAGGAGGCTTGGCATGACGTGACCATCGCAAGCCCCACCGCTTTGATGCACCGTGGGCGGAGGACTGGAGCGTCAACACCTCACCACCAGAGCGGGCCACGTCGAGGACAACGGCCCGTTGGAGCAAATCAGGTTGCTCACGAAGCAACGTTTCGAGCCAGGAAGGGGAGGGGAGGGCAAGATGACGGTTCCAGTGACAGAACAGGACCTCCTCTGGAGAGAGCACGACACGACCGTCATCAAGCCGAACGCCGAGTCTGCTCTTCTCGTAGAGGCGTTGCCCAAGTTTGGCGGGCACAATCCATCCTTGTTCGTGTTGAACGGGTGGATCCCAGCGGTCTCGTGGCCCTTCTGGGCGAGTCCCAAGCGGTCTCGTTGGACGGGGCCGTGGTCGTAACTCACGGTCCGCCATGGCTCGGGCTGACGCACCGCCCTCATAGACGAAACGGAGGAACATTCCTATGCAGGCGAGCCCACTGCACCCCATGGAGGAGCCTCAGAGCACGATTCCTGTGCTGGAACGTCTCCTCTTGCACCTCCACCATGTGGACGTTATGGGCAAGGGAGCAAGTCCCCTTCAGCAAACCCAAACCGGTCTTGCAGAGGGTGTGGGCATTCAACGCAAACACGTGCCTCGTGCCGTCAAGCGGCTGGTGGAAGAAGGACGGGTCAACCTGGTCCTCCAGCACGTAACCGGACATCGTCAGCGTCTCCGTGTTCACGTCTTGACCGGTTTGGGCATGGAGGAGGCAAAGAATATTCGAGCATCGCTCGAAGGCACCATGGTCAAGGTTGACGAAAGCGAAGAACGCCTGTTGGACGTGATTGACGCCGGTCGATTGGCGGTGTTGCACGGATCTGCAAGCGGCCAAGGAACCAGCAACGAAGGTCAGCGGGAACAGGAACACGCGCCTCTCGCGCTGGCCGCGCGACTCTTGGGGAGCGACGATGAGCACGTGCAAGCGATGTTGATTGAACTTGACGACGTTGCCGTGGACGAATCGGTTCTGCTCGAGGGGCCAGAAGCGGCTTTCATCGCATGTTTGCACACCGCACTTACCGACGCCGTCATCACGCCCGATGAAGAGGCAATCCTCGTTCGAATGCGAAAAGAACTCGGGCCATTTGGTGGGCCACTAAAGGCCCACGTCTTGACCCTCCTTCACGACATGCTGAAGTGATGTGGGCGCAGCATGGCCACCATGGGAATGACGGATGCGGAGATGGACGCCCACGACCGCTTGACCTCCATCGTCGGGACGTTGGCTGACATGCCGTCGACGAACGTCGTTCTGGTCGGCGACATCATGATGGATCGCTACATCCATGGTTTTGCTGACAACCTCAACACCCGTGCCCCGGTTCCAGTGCTCAAAGAAACAAGGCGTGAGGAAGCCGTTGGAGCCGCAGCACACGTCGCTCGCGGTTTGGTCTCCCTCGGCCTGAATCCATGCCTGTTTGGCGTCGTTGGTGACGATGGCGCAGGCGTGAGCGTTCTGGACTACCTCAACGAGGAGGGGGTGAACACCGACACCATCAGCATCGTTGAGGGTCGAACCACGACGGTAAAGACACGGTTGTTGGCGACGCGTCAGAACCTGGTCAGGGATGAACAATTGATGTTGCGATGGGACATTGAGGCGGATGAACCCATGCCCTCCTCCGCAATTGAGGCCATGTACGACATGGCCTGTGAGCAAGTCGAAGGTGCTGCTGCCGTCATCCTCTCCGATTATGGCCAAGGCGTGGTGACCGACGAAGGTGCCGCCAAAATCATCGCTCGAGCGAAAGAAGCCGGTGTCCCGGTGATCGCCGATCCGAAACTCACCGGGTTCCATCGCACGCAAGGCGTTGAATGGGTCGTTATGCAGTCCCAAGGCTTGGAATTGATGCGACGACGTTTGGGTGCGGACAATCCCACAACTGCAGCCCATGGCCTGCTCGCCGAGCACGGATGGGGACAATTGCTCGTGTTGGAAGGTTCGAGCGGCGTGACCATTTACAGCAGCAAGGGCGAGGATGCTCACGTCGATTGTACGCTGACGGAGCTCAAGCAAATGATTGGCCTCATCGATGCCGCAGCGGTGGCCATCACCGCTGGAGTTGCGGCCGGGTTTGACGTTCAAGCAACGGCTCTGTTGGCCAATGCGGCATCGGAGTGCATCTTGGGTGCAGACCGAACCGAGCGCTTTGTCCTCACCCGGGACGATTTGATCGAGCGCATGCGAGAAACGGCCTGGAACCTTCAGATTTCCAAGCGGTGAGCACGTGAGCCATTGGATTTGGCCGACCACCGCCGATCTGGGCCTGCGGGCCATGGCTCCAAACGTTGAACGGTTGTTCGCGGATGCGGGCCTCGGATTGCTTGCGGCCATGGACGTTCAAGGAACGACGACCTCCAAGGTACAACACGGTCAATGGAACGTCAACCTCGATGCCGTTGCAGGACGGGTCGACCTCGATGTCCTGCTGTTGGCTTGGCTCGATGAAGTGCTGTACCAAGCCCAAGCCAAATCACGTTGGATGTTGAGTGCAGAAGTCAAGATCACGCAACAAGACGACCACTCCAGCGTGTCTGCCATGGTGTCGTACGTGGACGGCGGTGGCATGGACCGAGGCGTTGAGGTCAAGGCGGTCAGCAGCCACGGTCTCGTGCTCAAGCACCTGGATGCTGGAGAGTCCTTGCCCGGCCGAAGCGATGCCATGCCGACCTTGGTCGGTCCAGCGTGGTATGCGGACGTCTTGTTGGACGTCTAAGGTGGGAGCGCCCCAGGTGGACGCTCGTTCCCATGGCCCAAATCCGCCTGCTTCCTCCGTCCCGGGTCCCCACAGCACCCATGGCCCCAGGTAGGGCTGCTCCGTTCCCGGCCTGACCTGTTCCCCCGGTTATCCGATTCCCGTCTCCCTCCGGAGACGGTTCTTGGCACCCGGGTCATGTGGGGGCGAGACATCAACGTCCGCAAGCGGGAGACCACGGGTCGGTTGCGCCGCCCCGGGGCATTCGGTCCGCCATAACGACGATGTGCGGTACAGGGTACGCCGAGCCCCCCACCTATCCCGAGGTGTGCTGACGTCGACTGTATTTCAATCAGTCGTCGCTTCTTCCTCGTACTTGGAAGGGCAAGAGGTCTTGATGACGGAGGCTTCGAGCAACCAACCTTCGTTGGTCTCCACCAAGGTTCCCTCGGCGTAGACGGTACGGTTGTCACCAAGTCCGTTGGACACGGTCGCATCGAGGAAGGAGATGGTGAGGGTCGTTGTTTCGCCTTCCAGAACAAAGGAGGAACTCCCGTTGTCGATGCTGCCGTCCAACACCTCGCCTCGAACCGCCACGATACGGCCGTCGACGGCATCGGCGAGGAGATCGTCCACCGTCATCGTCGGAGCAGGGGCATCGACGAGCAGGGTCGCAAGCAGCCCCACGGTGATGGCCGCTCCCACCAACATCAATTTGACCCGGCGGGTCAGCATGACGCGACGTCCAGCCTGTGGGCTATCAAGGCGACGTTTCGTCCAACCCGTCGACCACGTTTCGTACGAGTGAAGGGCCTTCGAACACAAAAGCGGAGTAGGCTTGCAACAGCGTTGCGCCGGCATCGAGTTTTTCCTGCGCATCGGCGGCCGTAGAAATGCCACCCACGCCAACGATGGGCCAGTCGCCACCGGTGTGTTCGTGCACCGCACGAATCAGAGCGGTGCTCCTTGATTTCAACGGGGCACCAGAGAGCCCTCCCTTTTCGGACAAGAACCGTCCGTGTGACGGATGTTCAGGCTCACCTCGTCGGACGGTCGTGTTCGTCAACACCACCCCATCCGCCCCGCTTTCCCGAGCAACGTCAACCATGCCCAAGAGCGTATCGACGTCGAGGTCTGGTGCAAATTTCACCAGCATCGGACGTGCGAGGTCCACACCATTGTTCAACTCCTGCAAACGCTTCGATAATCCAGACAACAAGTCACCGAGTGCAGATTCATGCTGCAGATCTCGAAGGTTGGGCGTGTTTGGCGATGAAACGTTGACCACAAAACCGTCAACCACGTCATGGAGGCGTTCCATCGATGTGGTATAATCCGTCAGGGCCTCCTCGTTTGGCGTGATCTTTGATTTTCCAAGGTTCACGAACAACGGACACGACAACGGGCCCCGGCGTTGAAGATCCGACCTGATGCGATTGGCCACCGCCTCTGAACCGTCGTTGTTGAACCCCATCCGATTGATCAAGGAGCGCGAACGGTCGTCCCTAAACATCCGAGGTTTGGGGTTCCCTTGTTGGGCATGCATGGTCACACCACCGACTTCCACGAAACCAAAGCCAATGCTCTCCCATCCGCGAATGGCTTCTGCCTTTTTGTCCATGCCAGCCGCCAGCCCGAACCGGTTGGGAAAGGACAAACCCCAGACGTTGACGACCTTGGCCTTCTTCGGTCGATACAACCTCCGGAGTATTCCTCTGCCTGGCTTGGTGGACGAGGCGAGGCGAAGCATGCGAAGGGCCCGACCGTGCGCACCTTCGCTGCTTTGCAGCCGTTGAACCGGCCGCACGAAGGAACGGTAAGGCCAGCCCATGATGTGGCTCGCTCACGGGCATCCTTCAAGCCTTACGGGCTGCACGTGCATCCATGAGGCCAGATGACGAGCGTTGGCCGGCGGTTCGGGAAGCCGCCAGGCGGATCCTCCGCACCCCACACGTTCGCCTGGAAATCCCTGAATCAAGCATGGGTCAAGCGAGGAATTTGGTCAGTGCCATCGCTGAAGCCGATCCGGCACGGCTCGCCCTTCCTGAACTCCAACCCGCTTCTTCGTACACCGTTCGAGATGCCGATGACGGTACGGTGTTGGTGTGCTGGGCCAACAACGCTCCTGAAGATGCCCTGTTGTTCCTGACCTCGCGCCCAAACGCTGTGTCGTTTGAGCATGTCATTTCGATGGCCCACGACCTTGTGGAGGCAGGTTATCCGGGCTGCTTGGGATGCGGTGGACCGGGTTTGGAAGCACCGTGGGACGAGTTGGCATGGAGAACTCGACAAGACACAACATCGTTCAAGTAGGCTCGACGGGGCCGGACCATCCATGACCGTCGTCGTCATCGCGGAGAAACCCAGCGTTGCAGACGACATTGCCAAGGTGCTCGGAGCCAAAAATAAGGCCGACGACGCATGGATTGGAGACGACCTTGTGGTCACATGGGCCATCGGACATCTGGTCGAACAGAAGTTCCCAGAGGACTACGATCCAGATTTCAAGAATTGGAGGAAGACCATCGACAGACTTCCAATCGTCCCTGAACCGTTCGAATACAAGGCGAAAGGCGGTCGAAACCGCAAGGTGCTTACGGCGATCAAGAAGCGGATCACGGCCAAGGACGTCACGGAAATTGTGAACGCATGCGACGCTGCACGCGAGGGTGAACTCATCTTCAGGAGCATCATTGAGCACACCGGGGCCAAGGCCCCCACCACGCGAATGTGGCTTCAGTCCATGACATCAGGTGCCATCACAAGCGCTTGGGAAAGCCGTCAACCAAGCACCACCTTCGACAGCCTTGGCGCAGCAGCTCGCTCCCGCTCTGAGGCGGACTGGATCATTGGCATGAACGGGTCCCGTGTTGGCAACACCTTCCTGAAAGGCCGTCGGGAGCGAACGACGATCAGCTTGGGTCGCGTCCAAACCGCAACCTTGGCCATGATTGCAGACGAGGAACAACGCATCCTCAGCTATGTCCCTGAACCCTTCTGGAACGTCACCGCAGAGGTGCACTCCGGTGGATCAAAATGGTCGGCGCGGTGGATTCGTCGAGAGCACAAAGCCGACGAAAACCGACCTGAGTACAAGGCCAACCGCATCCTTGACCTCGATGAAAAGGAGGCCGTGGAAGCCGACATCAACGGCGCCTCGACCACGACGGTCTCCGTGCAGGAACGGCCCAAACATGAGCGCCCTCCCCTCAATTTTGACCTGACAAGCCTCCAGCGCCGAGCCAACAGTTTGTGGTCGTGGCCCTCGCGGCGAACCCTCAGCGTTGCTCAAGACCTGTACGACCGCTACAAGGTGACCACCTACCCACGTACGGACTCACAATACCTGCCC
>DUHJ01000058.1 GCA_013330925.1 Candidatus Poseidoniaceae archaeon
ACCGTCCCCGATGTCGGCGTTGGAAAGTGGGTCTACGACACCTTCGTCCCCCACGGCTACGCGCTCGCTCAGGCCTCCACGTTTGGCACCGGGCAATCCACCCATTGCCAAGACGTCAAGGGACTCGGAGAACAAATTGGCATCCAAGCCGTCGTTCAGTGGCTTGGCGAGCAAAACTGGTCCAACGGAAACGTGGGCCTGATGGGCAAATCCTACGCCGGCACCACCAACTGGGAAGCGGCGCAAAACCCCTCGGAGCACCTGAAGACCATCGTGCCGATCTCCGGCTCCATCGGCGTCCAGGAGATGTTCTACCGGAACGGCTCCTCGGAAAGCAGAGCGATGCTCTACGACGCCCTCTACGAAGGCGCCACGGCGGACGCCACCACCGACGACATGCGGATGTGTCAGGACGACGCCATCGGTCCACTCAACCCCTTCACCACGTGGGCCGGCGCCGACTTTGGTGGCGCCAGTTGGAACGATTACTGGGACGAGCGGCGCCACCTTCCCGACGTTCTGGAGAACTACAACGGCAGCGTCTACCTCGTGTGGGGGCTCCAAGATTGGAACGTCGACCCCTACCACGCCTTCCCGACGTACCAACTGCTCAAGGACGCAGGCATCCACACCCGAGCCATCGCCGGACAGTGGGCGCACAACTACCCCGACCAGCCAGATCGGCACGGTGAGCTCGGCAGCGGTTACGGCGCTGAAGCCTACCCCAACACCAGCCGAATGGACTGGGCCGTCGAACTCTATGCATGGTTCGAATGGTTCCTGAAGGGCCAAGGTGAGGAACCGGAACCCCACGTCCAAATTCAGACCCAAGACGGCCGTTGGCACGTGGAAGACACGTGGCCACCAGAGGACCTCACCTGGTGGTCGAAGGGCTTCGATGAAGCGGCCGTCAACGGACGTCTGGTGACCGCCACGCAGTCCGTGACCGTCGATTTCGGCATGCTCAACGACACCGTCCACATTTCAGGGATGCCGACCTTGCACCTGACGGCCACCACAAGGACCTGCCAAGGCGGTCAGGTGTTTGCCACCATGTTTGCTGACGACCTCCGCTTGGGCCATGCCACCATGGACATCCGATACCGCGACGGAGGCATGGACGCAAAGACCACGGCACCCCTGACCACCTACCTCATGCTCATGGAATTCAACCCGCTCGACACCGTTGTACCGGCAGGAAGCACCCTCCGCGTGGAGTTGACCGAAGACGGCATGGACTACCTTCCAAGCCCATGTGCAGCGATTGGACTTCGCATTGCGGACAACGCCGATTCGGTGCTGAGCCTGCCGCTGATCGAACGTGCTGACGACGATGCACGTTGGTTCGATGCACCGCCATGGTGGGAACAACAGGAGATTCCTGGGGTCTGAGCATGCGCGTGCTTGCGTTCGAAGACCACGTCGACATCGAAGCATTGCTGATTTCAGGCGCCGTGAGCATGGATGGCCTTCTGTTTGAACAGCGGTGGACCAGCGAAAACGCGCTTCAGCACATCGACAGCGTTCGACCCGACGTGCTCCTCCTGGACCATTTCATGCCCCCGATGACCGGACTTGAGGTGCTCGACGCTTTGCTGAACGCGGTGGACAACGGTAGCATGACCCGTCCAGGCACCATTGTGGCGATGTCCAGTGAACCCTCGTGCAACGATGCCATGGTGGCACGCGGAGCAGACCACGGCATCGTCAAACCCCGCGTGGCCACCCTGAACGTCTGGTCCTAAGGCCAACAGAACAAAAGCGGATACCGCGAGGTATCTCCGTGCATCCTCACGAACGGATTGACGCACCCGTTTGGGGGGCGGAGGTGGCCGGCGAAGCGGGGACCATGATGGCCTCATGGTTGCTTCCCATGTTGTTGGGTCTTGGGTGCATGATCGCCCTCGTCGGTGAATTGAGCCTGCCTGTGTGGCCGGCCATCGTGATGGCGCTTGGCCTTCCCGTCGTGCTCTTCGCCCGCCTTTTGCACGCGGGACAGTGGACCCCACGTGACCTTCGATGGGCGTGGGTCCCGGCCGTGATTGTGGTCACCTCCTACGTCGACCCATCGTGGACCGGCCCGATGCTCTGGGACCAATCCGACCACCTGCAAACCGCGAACAGGTACCTCGGCCGCTGGGAGTGGGAACCCTTCCACATGGATCAGGACTTTTCCTTCCGCCCAAAGGTCATCTCTGGTTTGGCGGCCGCCGAATTCGCGATGACAGGCGCATCGACCCACGTCCACGCGGTCCCATTGCTCGTCTTGGTGGCCTGCGGTTGGCAGGTTCAACGCTTGTCTGAGGAAGCAGGTGCTGGTCGTTGGTCGCTGCTCGCTCCGCTGATCGTGCTGACCTTCCCCGCCATGATGCAGCAGGGGCGCACCGTCTACCTCGAAGCCTTGGCAACTGGAGGGTTGATGTTCGCCCTCCGGATTGGCATGCGGGTCCTTCACGCTCCGCCAAAGCAAGGCGTTGGAGGGTTGCACGGCGCCGTCCTTGCCACCGTTGGTCTGGCAAAATTCCCCTACCTCTACCTCGGTCCAGCCCTTGCCGTGCTGCTGGGTTGGCGCACCAAGTCCTTGGCCCGTGGAGCATGGGTCGTTCTCGGATGGACGGTCGTGGTCGCCCCGTTCTTCCTCAGCGATTGGGTCGACCACGGGCAATTTGCAGCGAGCATCGACCCGCAGTTCACCGGTACAGTGGCCAGCCTCACGGGTGAGGTGGGCACCTATGGACCGGGTCAAGCGTTCACGGAGATGCTGTTTGAGATGGGCCTCGTGATGCACCTCCTCTGCGCGACAGGGCTTGTCCTCTGGGTGATGGGTGACGCCGCGCCACGCGCCCTGACCGTGGGCGGCCTCCTTCTCCCTGGCCTGATCCTCTTCGCCTTCGTGCTGGATTTCGGCTGGCCCCGCTATCACCTTCCTTGGCTTGCAGGCTTGGTCTGCTTTGGCCTCGCAGGTCTCGTGCATGCACCGCCGGCGCACCGTGTGTTGGAGCACGCCGCTTGGCGACCGGTGGTGCTCAGCCTGCTGATGGTGTGCAGCGGCATCCACCTGAATACCGTCCTTGGAGAAACGCTGGACGAGCGCGACGCCACGGCGCAGAAGATGGAATGGCGCTGGAACCTGTTTGACCACTACACGGCGTTGGGACCGTTCATTCCAGAAGATGCGGTGGTGCTGGCAGGGTACGACATCAACCTCGGATTGCGGTATGGGGCGGAGACCTACCGTTTCGGACCTTCCGACGACCCCATCCACGATTCCATCGTGGTGGTGGACGCCACCCACGTGGTCACGGGAGGCATCGCGACACGCTTTGCGTGGGAGGACGAACCTATGCGGCTTCTCGGCGCACCGATGTCGCCCTTGACGCATGTCACGCAAGGCGAGGACCATCACATCCTCTGGACGGTGGATGCACAGCGGCTGGCATGGCACGATGCGGCCGATGCCCTGAACCTGACCGATGCACGCGTGCATTCCGGTGACGCGGTGCTGGTGGACGGTGGTGCAACCGTCGAAGCACCGGACGGTTGGACGTGGGCTGAAGTCTTCGATGCAGGAGAGCAGGAGGCCGATGCAAGCGGCGTGGTGGATTTCATGCTCGGCTTGGACGGAACGGCAAGCCGCGTCTGTTCGGCATCATGCCCGAATGAAATCACCGTCCCGGAAGGAACAACATACCTGCTCCGCGTGAGGTGGTCCGATGCTTGAGGCCATCGAGGAGGTGTTGGCTTGGTCCGCGGTGTTCAACCACGGCCTGACCGAGGAAGAGGTGCACCAACACCTTGCTGCGAGGGCGACGCTGGAAGACGTCAAAGCAGCCCTCGAAACGGCCGCAACGGCGGTCCAAACCGGGGGGCGTTGGCACCTCACAACGTTCGATTTTGACGTGGACATCGACACAGCACGGCGCCAATTTGCTCACGCGCACCTCGAAGAGGTGGGCCCTGTGCTCTCGCAATTGGCCGCCTCGCCGACCGTCGAAGCGATGGCCATCACAGGGTCTGTGGCGGCAGGCGTGAACGACAAAGACGGCGACGTTGACCTTCTCATCCTGGCTCGACCGGGCCACGTGTGGCGCGTACGAGCGCTGGCCATCCACCTGCAACACAACGTGGACGGTGGTCACCGCATTTGCCCCAACATGGTGTTGGACCGGAGCATGTTGGATCTTCGTCGCTCCACCTATGCCGCCCGTGAGATGGCGATGATGCGGCCGCTGAAGGGCGATGGCGTCCTCATCGAGCTCCTCGATGCGAACCCATGGTTCGAAGAAGAATTGCCCAACGCGTCGATGCGAGATCGACTGAATCTCCCTTCTCCAAGCGGGGGCATGCCTTGGTGGTGGTCCGTGATGCGCGCCCCGGTGACGGGACGTTGGGCAGAACGTTGGGAGGCAGGACGGCGTATCCGTGAACTGCAATCGGCCTCGACTTCGCATGAAGCGACCTACAGCAAAGATCGCTGCATCGGTCACGAAAACGCCCACAGGAGCCGCATTGAAGGGACCATGGCTCACATCCTCTCGGAGGTCCGCACATGAGCGGGGAAGCCTACCATGAGGAAGTGGCCGCCTACTACGACGCCGAAGCCGAGGACTTCGAATCGCGCGCAGGTCAAAACCACGTGCTTGAACAACTGCGCCAAGCCTTCCGTGACCTCACGATGACCTACGCCCCACGCTCCATGCTCGAACTGGGGTATGGACCAGGTCTGGACATGGTGTGGTTTGCTGACCAAGCTGGCGTCGAGGTGGTTCACGGCCTCGACGTGACCCCTTCCTTCCATCGGATCGTCTCGGAAAAAGCGGAAGCGCGCCAGGACAGCATGTTGCGCCCGATGCTCGGTTCGGCCGAGGACGCAAAGGTGCTGATGGCCGAAGAGCGTGTGGACACCGTGTTCGTGTTCTTTGGGGCCCTCAACACCACCGCGAATCTCGACGTTGCGGCGAAGGCCATCGCCGATGTGTTGGAACCCGGAGGCCGTGCTGTGCTCACCTTCGTGAACCGCTGGTACCTCTTCGACGTGCTTTGGAACCTGGCCTTGCTGCGGCCTCGACGGGCCGTGGCGCGTCTTCGCCCCGTGTGGGGAGGATACAGCCCCACACGGCACCTTCCCTCGGTCTGCCACTCTTCGAGGAGCGTTCGCAAGGCCTTCTCGCCTCACCTCAAGCGGCGTCGGCGGCAAGGCTTCTGCATCACCCATCCTGCATGGTACCGGCACCACTGGGCCCCGGAGGGATCCTTGCGAAACAGGGTGCTGCACGGGGTCGATCGTATGCTTCGTTTCACGCCGTTTTGGAACCTGGGCGAGTACAGCCTCTACGTCTACGAACGACCGAGAATGGACTGAAGCGCGGCCCCAAGCCGGCCATGCCCTTCCCGGCTTTCGCTCGCAGACCCCTGCCCGTCGTCCAGACGAAGGCTGGCGAAAATGGAGGCTGCCGTTTGCCGCCCGTAGGCTCGCCGTGTGCGAGAGGCCGACCATGGTTCAACGGGAACATCACGGATTTCGGCCACCCGTTCCGCGAAGGTGCGTTGCCTGCAACGGACCAACAGGGGTGGATGAACCACGCCCATGGGGCCCTGATCCAACAGGCTCCAGAGCCACGTGGCGAACCCGGGTACATCGGCGATCGACATCCACATCGAACCGTCGCCAAAACAAGGTACGGTGCCCCCTTCATACAACATGGAAAACCAGGAACCTCGTGCCAACATCCACGGTGCACGGACGACGGTGCAGGTCGAGGCCGTCCGGGCCCGCCAAGGCGCTTCTCCAATGGCATAGGACCGTGCATACCCAATTGGGTTCACGGGCGTGTCGGGGGTCACCACGTCTTCACCCCTGTCCCCGTACGACAAGGAACCGTGCACTGCAACCGCCGTGACTCCGTGCTGCTCGGCCGCCGTCAGCATCGTTTCGTTGGCCACCGCAGTCCGCTTGGCCACGCGCGTACGTTGCCGGGCACTGCCCGCGGACGGGCGGGCGACGTGAACGAGGTGTTCCATGCCGTCCAACCACGTGCTCCAAGGAAGGGAGGCGTCGAGCAAATCACCGTGGACGGTGTCCACGTGGTTGCCGAGCGGCGTGCGATGAACCAAGGCACGAACAGGCCGATCGGCACGTGCAAGCACGGCTCGGCCAACGAATCCACTTCCGCCGGTCAGAAAGGTCCGAGGAGGCGTGGTCAACCAGGTCACTCCTCATAGAGGACCCAATCCGGCTCACCGGGATCTCGGTACCACCAGGAGCCTTCCTCGTCCTCGTACCATTCCACACCGTCTTCGTCGACGGTGATGCCACCGTCGTCTTCGTCCTCTGCTTCGGGCTCCGCATCAGGACTGTCGAGGCCTGATTCGAGGGCGATTTGCCGCTTGACGTCGTCCACGCCTTCTTCCGCGTTGGCAAAGACACGCGCGTCGGACAACACGGAGGCTTGGTGGTCCCCTGCTCGAACGGCGTCGTCGGACTCCTGGATGAAATCGTCCGTCATCTTGGCACGGAATTCTTCGAATTCATCACGGCCGAAACTGCCGACGAAGGAGTCGTCGGTGGTCGCCATCAACTCGTCGAGGTTCTTCCTGCGTCCAAGTTTGATGTCTGGGGCGTCGGGCATCTCCTCATCGTAGAACTCGTCGCCGTCGTCCTCGAGGCGTTCGAAGGTGCGTTCCTCAGGATCCGCGTCTTCGATGGCGTCCATCAACAGGTCATGTTCCTCGCCGTCGATTTCCTCTTCCTCGTACGCTGCGAGGACTTCTTCGACCAAATCACCGAGTTTCCGAGCCAGCTTCGCGTCGTCCTCAGCGTGGTCCGCCTCCAACTTGGCAATTTGCTTCAGCATCTTCTCGTAGGGCGTACCCGTGAGGGCGCCCATGAACCGACCGAACCCCCCACGCTTGCGGGCCATGGGGTGAACTCTGAGGCATGCCGGACTTGAAGGGTTCCCCTTCCTTCTTCAGACGGAACGGTTCATGGCCGGTCCACGCCACGTCCGTCCGGGTCCGATGGTCGAGGCATGGCTCATCGAAGCGATGGAACGCTACAACGAGGAGTCGTTGGAGCGCCGTGAAGCCTACGCTGCGCAAGTGCATCTTCCGGGTGCGGTCCTTCAGGACCTCGTGTGGTGGGCCTTGCAGGCCTTGCCGGACGAGATCTTGGTCGGCTTGGACGTGGACGGTTCGCAAGCCCACCAACCTGACGTCGAAGCGGCGTTCGCCGGGGAGGCGCATCGCGACGGCTTGTTCGCAGGCCAGGGCTTTGTCATCAGCGAGGCGGCCGTGGTCAACCGTGGCGACTCCTATTCCGTCCACCATCTTCCAGAAGATTGGACGGACGACCTCTTCCGCAGCGACCGTGGAAACCGCGGTGGCCGCTTCACACACTGGTTGCACACCCACCCGAACGCGCCCGCGGTCCCAAGTGGAGCCGACGCTGATGCAGCGCAGGAAACGCTTGGTGTGGACATGATCCTTGGTTTGCGCTTCTCACCGGAGGGGCCGCTGCCTTGGTTCGACGACGTGGACGGGACCCGGCGCACGCTCGCTGCGCCAGAGCAACCGCGCCGATTTGGGCGGCGTGGCCCACCTGTGCTCGGCGTCGCTCCCAGCGGGCATCGCATCCACGAGATTCAGCTCATCGCCTTCCACCGCACGGGGTTGGGCGTGAACGTCGTCCTCGTGGACGACGAAGGATGGCCCTACGGCTGGTCGCAAGATTGACTCACGCCACGGCGGCATAGAGGTCGTCCAAACGCTCTGGATTGACGCCCAGGTCCGACAGCCCAAGGCGAGACTCGGACTGCATCACGACCTCACCCGTGATGCGGTCAAGGGAGATGGTCACGTCGTCCACGAAGCCCCAGACCGGGGTCGCTGCCGCGTAATGACGGAAATCTGCGGTCTGGTGCAGCAAGGTCAGCCGTGAGGTGTTGGCGGCCCATGCGTCGACGGTGTCCCAAAACGCGTCCTCGGCACCGGCGGCCACGATGAGCGGAGACTGATCCATTCGGTGTGGGTCATCGATGGACAACCGGGCACAATTTGCGCTGTCGCTGGCGCACGCCACAGGATCGTCCACGTACACAGGGTGCGGCGAAAGGAGCGTGATGGTCACCCGGGTCGCGAGGAAAAGGACCACGAGCAAGACAAGGGTGGTCCGAACCCGGACGAGGAAGGTCATGCGTTCACCTCCGGTTGGCCGGCCGCGTCCCAACCGCGAAGGCGGTAGTACGCGCTCAAGCACGCCGCTTCGTCGTCATCGTCTCGGAAACTGACGCAGCCTTCCGCCACGCCGCTGGGCAGCGGCTCCTTTCGAAGACGCCACGAGAGCAAGTCTTCCGCAGCCGCTTCGCGGCCAAGGGAACGCCAGTGTGCGACGTTCCAAGCACGCGCCAAGTCCCATTGGACACCGGCGCGTTGGCAAAGGTCGGACCACGTTGCTTCATCGCCGGTGATCGCCGTCCACGCTTCCGCGAGCATCGCGTCAGGGCTTGCGCCCTTGGCGAAGGCGCAAAGGATGAGGGAGTCACGGACCACGATGGCGTTCTGGCTCTCGATGAGTTCGGGAACGAGGTCCAAGGCGCTGTCGCGGGGCAGCCCCGTCGGCGCTTTGTAGCCGGCCCGCATGTGGGATGCGCCGACGTTCGCGGTCATGTAGGCAAGGGCGTTTCCGCGCTTCCCTCGTGGGTCCCATGCAGGCAGATCCAAGCCCTTGCAATGGGCCGTGCATCGGGTGGCAGGGTGCCCAGTCAACGATTCAACCACCTCAGCGAAGGCGACGGCACCGCCATGAAGGGCGCCAAACAAGGAGCCGTCGCCCGGTGTCGCTGCGCACAACGCGGCCAGCGCGAGGGGTGGGAGTGCTGCATCGCCGAAGCGCCACGTCACGGCATCGCCCTCGGCATAGGGGCCTAAGGCGAAGGGAGCGACAAAGGTCGTGCCCCATGCCTCGGGAAGCCAGCCACGCTCCGCCAACTCACAGACGAGGCTGAGGGCAGCGCCGGAGGAAATGGTGTCCAGGCCCAAGCGGTTGCAGGCGTCGTTCCCGTCCATCACGTCGAGGCTTGAGGTCAGGCCAAGGTTGCTGCCCATCATGGCCAAGGTCTCGTATTCGGGCCGCTCGACGCGGTTGAGGTGAACCGGGCGACCGCGCGTGCGCACGCCGTCGACGGTCGGCCGGTCGGCGGCCTCGCACGCGATGGGACAAGGGGCACAACATCCAGACTGCTTGGCATCCGGGTGCGCGTCGTGCCAATGCTCCCCGGAGAGCCGGTGTGCGTCGAGGGCAACGGGCCCTTCCACGCTCATGCCCGGCACGGGGGCTGAGGTTGGGGGAGCCGCCGCGACCGCGACCGCCGAGGAGGCCAACGGGGGCACCACGCCGTCGGCTGCGGTATAATTCGCCGTGGGCATGCGATCGTTTGCGGACGCATAGAGGGGACCTCGGCTTGTTCCGAAGGCGTAGAAGGGGTCCCCAGCGCGGCGCTTCAGGCCCATCTCCTTGCGCTGGACGTTCACCGCTGCGGCCAAGGCCTCAGGGTCGTGGATTCGCGCAAGGTCACGTGCTTCGGTGGACGCACTCACGGTGATGGCTTTCAGGCGCTTGAACCCGAACTGCGCACCGGTGCCGCCTCGCCCTGCGGCGCGGCGGCCTGCGGTAATGGGAGAGGCGAAACGGACGCCGGCTTCGCCGCCGGAACCGATGGAGAAGCATTCCCCAAGGCCATCGAGGGCCTGTTCACAGGCCCACGTCGTGGCGCCTTTGAGTTCAGGGCAGGGCACCAACCGAGCTTCAAGGTCGGCGATTTCGAGGCGGACCAAGGCGTCGCTGGCGCCGGTCACGAAGAGGCCATCCCAGCCCGCTTCACGCAGGCGATGGCCCAGATTTCCCCCAACGTAGGTGTCGATGTAGACGTCGGTGAGGGGCGAGCGCGAGACGACCACGGCACGTCCAGCCGAGCCCACCTTCGTGCCTTGGAAGGGGCCGGTGAAGACCAACAGAGGGGTCGAAGGGTGACGGGCCACGTCCGACCCTCCCGTGACGGGATGGACGAGATCGTAGGCCGCAGGTTCGGTCGTGTCCCATTCGACCAAGACGCGGGTGGCCAGGCCCTTTCCGCCCATGCCCTCAAGGCACCACGCAAGGGGAAGCGTGCGGGTTTCGAGGGTGTTCGCGCTGAGGTCGACGTACAGCACGCGCCCAGGGAAGCCTTCGAAGCGCCACCCGTCCATTTGCTCACCTCACAGTTCGACGCGCCGCCAGCCGTCGTTCTCTCGGGCGTAGACGCGGGGCACGCCGGTTGGAATTTCCAGGGAGAGCACGTCCTCGCGGGACAAGCCTTCGACGGCCATCACCATGCTCCGTAGGGAGTTGCCATGAGCGGCAACGAAGAGGTTGCGACCTGCTTCGAGGGCGGGCAGCAAGGTCGATTCGAGGTAGGGCAGCGTTCGGGCGGCACACAATTCCAGGGATTCGCCCTCGGGCGGTGGGACGTCGTAGGAGCGGCGCCAAAGGTGGACCTGCTCGTCACCGTACTGCTCGCGGGTGGCCTGCTTGTCCAAGCCCTGGAGGTCACCGTACATGCGTTCGTTGAGTTGCCACGCCACGTGCACGGGAAGGACGTCGGTGCGACCCGCTTCCCCGCGGATGGTCGCCCACTCGGCCATGCGGCGTTCATTCTCGCCGAGGCCCTCCAGACCGCCTTCAGGGACGGGGTGCTGCACCACAGGGATGCGCCCACCGTCGTGTTGGGCCAGGGCCAGCATGGCGGTCATCTGCGCGCGAACGAGGGTGGACACGTGGACTTCGTCGATCGGCAGGTGGGCGATCTGCTTCCCGCCTTCGATGGCCTCCTCGATGCCGACGTTGGTGAGGGGGACGTCGACCCAGCCGGTGAAGCGGTTGGCCGCGTTCCACATCGACTGGCCATGACGCATGAGGATGAGCAGGGCCATGGGACTCATGTGGACCATCGCGCGGTCGGCCATGAGGCTTCCCACGACATCAGCTTCCGAAGGCCATCGGCAGGAGGGCGAGGAGGGCCAAAGGAAGCAAACCCATGGCAAAATCGCGGGCGATGATCATGAAACTGGTCCAGATGTTTCGTCGAATGATGACTTCCACGCTGGCTTCGATGTGGGCATCGAGCCGCTCTGAGAGATGCGCTGCACCCCGACGTGCCGCTTCTTCTGCGGCACTCCAAGCCACCGCAGCAGCCAAGCCCTGAGGGGTGAATTTCCTTGAGAGAAGGGCAATGCCCCCGGCCTTCTTTGCAATGCTCCAGACCTTTCCTCGCGTGTTCTGTTCCTCTTCGCCCTCGGGGTCTTCGTCTTCTCGCGCGAAGCGGCGTAGCAAGCGCCGAGCGCCCAACCCAACGTCGGCCACCTTCCGCAACCGGTCCACGTCTTGCTTGATGACCGCCAACAACATGCGGCGTGTGCGACCGATGCGCATGAGATCGAGCACCAACCACACCAGCGTGAGGAACATGAGGACGGTCCCCCCGAGAAGGCTCACGTCCTCCCAAGTCTGCCATCCAATTGGGTCGGCCAATTGACGGTAAAGCAGCACGATGATTGGGGGGGCAAGCAACGCCAACGTCTCGTTGAAAATAAGGAGACGAAGGCCTCGGACGGGCAAGTCCCGCAACTGTTTCAACGCCCATCCGGCATGCGGCGCGACCTTGGCCACCGCTTGACGCGCCGGCCGAACAAGAAGCAACAGTCGAAACAACAAGGGCAACCAAATGATGACCAGCACATACGCGTCCCAAGGCCCCTCCGGTGGGAGAGATGGCATCGAAATGGGTGTGGCCACGACCCACCATCGGTAGGACGGTCATCAAGCACGCGGTAAGCGAAGGGCTGATGGCGGGACTCTCCATGGAACAGGCATGGTCTTCACCCATCCAATGGCAGACTGGCTCGGCTTCTCCATCGACCGCGACTGGCTGGAAGCCAACGTCCGCTGGAAAGACTTCGGAACCGGCGTCCGACTTGGCAAGCTCAAGCGAGAAGACGCCACGTCCCTGGTGCTCTACGACGCCGACAGCGAAGTCACCGTGGACGCGTTCATGCCCCACAGCCATCCTGGCGGCGAGTGCTACCTCGTCCTCGAAGGCGAAGTGTGGGACGAGGACGGCACTTACCCTGCAGGCTCCATCGTCTGGATGGACCGGGAGACCACGCACACCCCGAAAACCCGGGGCAAAACGCTGATCCTCGTGCTCTGGCCAGAGGGCGTCAAAGCGGCGTGACGTCTGTTTCGAGGGCAAACAGGCCCTGCTCCAGTCGTC
>DUHJ01000045.1 GCA_013330925.1 Candidatus Poseidoniaceae archaeon
CCTTTTGGAAGCACCCGTTTAAGGATCTGGATGGGGACGATCAGCACCGTCATGGACCAGACGACGACCCGAAGCAAGGATCCACACGGTTTGGCCAGTTGCTTCCAATAGGCGGCGCCAATGGTTTTTGGAACGATTTCCGAAAGGAGGAGCATGGCCAACGTGAGCAAGACAGAGGCGAGCGTGAGGGCCCCGTCGCCGTAAATCAGTTGGACTTGGGAACCGACACCTGCCGCCCCCATGGTGTGAGAGATGGTGTTGAGCGTCAGGATGGCCGTCAGCGGGCCAACGGCGTCGTCTTCCTTGAGGGCAGCCCAAAGTTGCCCGGTCTTCGTGCCGTTGTTCTTCTCGACGGCCACCCAAGTTTGGGTGACGGACAAGACAACGGCTTCGAGGATGGAACAAAGGAAAGAAATCCCCAGGGCCAAGACCACGTAGAAGGTGAGGAGGCGGACGTCTCCGCTACCGGTGGCGTTGATGGCGGGACCAGCCGCCGCGAGCGCTTCGAGGACCATGATGTGGTAAGCCCCTGTCAGAGACAACCATAGCACGTGTTCAATGCTCATCAACATGACGGAGTTTGCGTCGCTCAACAAGGGCTAAGTGATGTGGCCAAGAGCCGCGGATGGATGCCTTCCTCCGACCATGTGCTGATTTGCGTGGCTTGGCCTTATGCCAACGGCCCGCTTCATCTTGGACACGTGGCAGGCTGTTACTTGCCTCCTGACATTCAGTACCGGTATGAGCGGGCCAAGGGGCGCCGAGTCCTCATGGTTTCCGGCTCAGATGAGCACGGTACGCCCATTACGGTCACCGCAGAACGTGAAGGCATTTCACCGAAGGACGTCGTCGATCGATTCCATGCCATCAACACGCAGGCTCTCGCTGATCTCGGCTGCGCATGGTTTGAACACGTCGACCGACGGGGCGTGGAATTTGGTGGCGCGCTGTTCAACCGAACGACCGATCCTGCTCACGCTGACCGTGTCCGCTCGAACGTGACCATGTTGGACGCCAGTGGATTGTTTGATCGTCAATCCACGCCGCAATTCTTCGAGGTGCATGAGGAAGGAGGTCGCTTCCTTCCTGACCGTTACGTTGAGGGAACCTGCCCTGCTTGTGAAGCGGAGGATGCACGTGGTGACCAATGCGATGCATGCGGAGCGACATACGAATCCGTGGAATTGTCGAATCCCCGTTCCAAAATGAACCCCGAGCGGACGATTGAGGTCAGGGACACGGAACATCTGTTCTACCGGTTGGACCGTTTTCAAGAAACACTGGAATCCTTTGCTGGTGCCTCATCGAGCCGATGGAAATCCAACGTGCGGGCCATGACCAAGCAATGGTTGGACATGGGTCTGCGCCCTCGTGCCGTAACGAGGGACCTTGCATGGGGCATTCCTGTTCCCTTCGAGGACGAAGATTGGGACGGCAAATGCGTCTATGTGTGGTTCGAAGCGGTGCAGGGATATTTGACCTGCGCACAGATTTGGGCAGAACGCCATGCCAAAGAGCACACCATGGCACACGAAGCCTGGAAAGCGTGGTGGTGCGTGGACGACGATGGAAACAGTCCGCGGCACCTCTACTTCCTCGGAAAGGACAACATTCCCTTCCACACCGTAATTTGGCCTGCCATTGTGTTGGGGATGAACATGGCTGCATCAGGTCATGACCAGCCTTCCTTGCCCGGTCCAGGCGAACTTGCATTGCCTCACGATCTCCCCGCCATGGAATACCTCATGTTGAGCGGTGGCCAATTTTCCAAATCCAGGAAGCATGCAGTCTGGTTGCCGTCATTCCTGGAGCATCACGATCCCGACACCTTGCGCTATTACCTGTCCATCAACATGCCAGAAAACCACGATACGGATTTCACGTGGGATGATTTTGTTGAGAAGGTCAACACGGAATTGATCGCTGCCTTTGGCAACTTCGCTCATCGCGTTCTGACCTTGACGGTGAAGCTGCGACAAGCAGATCTTGGTGAACTCTCGGATTGGGACCAGCCTGAAGCGTGGTCCAAGGACGTTCAGGCTTGGCATGCTCAACACGAAGCCGTGGAGGCGTCCCTCGAGCGCCATCGATTCAAGGAAGCCTTGCGCGGCGTGATGAACGTGGCACAACAAGGCAATGGCGTGGTTCAACGGGCCGCACCTTGGGTGGCTTTGAAACCTGATGCAACAGCTGACGTTCGGGCCGAGGCCTTTGCAGGACTTGCACTTGCAGCACGCATGTTGCGCGGCATTGCGATCACCATTCAGCCCTTTTTGCCTGCGGCCGCTCAGCGTCTATGGAGCATGCAAGGCCATCAGGGTGACGTGAGCGAGGTGCATTGGGACGATGCAGTGGACATGCAGGCGAGCATCGCCATCTCGACCGATGATCCAACGCCTCTCTTCGAGCGGTTGGATTTGAGCGCCATCCTCGAGCGTGAAGGACACGTCGCCACCAGCCAAAGCGATGGCGATCAATCCGAGGTTGGTGGCGTGAAAGGCAGCCGACGCACAAAGAAAAAGGAGACGAAGAACATGGACCGAGAAGGCATCAGCACCATTGATTTTGAACAATTTATGGCCGTAGAATTGCGTGTGGCGACCGTGAAGGACGTTGAAGAACACCCGAATGCAGACCGGCTTTGGGTCGTTCGCCTTGACGACGGCTCTGAGGGGGGCCGTACCATTTGCGCAGGGTTGCGAGACGTCTACACCGCCGAAGACCTCCTGGGTCTGCAAGTGATCGTCGTTGCCAACCTCGCACCACGCAAACTTCGCGGCGTGATGAGCGAAGGGATGATGTTGGCGGCGGACGATGAAAACGGCTGCGTTCGTCTGTTGACCGTCGCGGACGCGATTCAAAACGGCTCGCGTGTTCGTTGATCACAAGCGTTGACGGACCGCTTCCATGCACGATCGTCCAATGCGTCGAATATCGTCTTCCATAGAAGGAAGCGCGGCACGCATCGCTTCACCCATGTCTTCGGGCAAGGCATTGAGGTTGATCATGACGTTGAACACGGCTCCTTTTGCCGCTGCGGTCGCCATCAATGATGCAACACCTGCATCGCTTGCCGCGTTGCTGTTTCCGTGCTCTGCCAAAGCCAGAACATGAGGTAAGAGCGTGCAAGCAAGTTGAGCGGTTTCAAAGGGCACTTCAGCCGCTCCTAGCGTTGCCAATCGAATGGCCGTCCTCCTGACGTCTTTCTCAGCGTCGGTGCCTTTTGGCAACTTGAACGCGTTCACGACTGCATCAAAGGCGGTCGAGTCCGCATCTGCGAACGCAGCCGCCAACGGTAGGACCGCTTCGGCCACCTGCTTTGCTTCCGCGGCCAAACCGTGCGCCTCGGCCCAGCGGTCCGACGCCAGAGTCAAATCGGCCACCATGACGGTCAAGGCTGCCGCTTGGCCCAACGCCACCGCCGCAACCGTACCCCCTCCCGGCGTGGGGTCCGATGATTTGACCGCCGCTTCAAATTCGGACAAGGTCGTGTTTGACCACGTCATGCCATCGCCTCCTGAAGCGCCCATTCGATGATCCGTGATTTCGAATCAAAGGGCCCAAATGCGTCCAAACCAAGGCCAACGACAGCGGCTTGAACCAAGGCTCCTTCCTCGTCTTCATCTGGAGCATACCATCGTCCTGCTTCGAGCATGCTTGACAGGGGGACAAGCCCGACGAGTTCACTGCCTGTGACGGACAAATCGTGGTCGGCAGCCAAACTCTTGACCGTCTCAAAGGCATGCAAGACGCCGCATGTGCTGGCATCGGTGAGGTTCATGCTCACCTGCGATATACCGTGCTGCTCGAGCACCACGCCCATGCCTTGAACGCTGTCCAACATGCCTGGGACGCGCAACCGCTGACCATGGTGGCGAGCCACAATACGTCCGCTTCCTCGGACAAGGGTCCCGATCATCTTGGCAACGGCAGCATCAGGCTCGGGGATGTTCACGTTGTAGGCGATCAGCACAGGTCTGGCGCCAAAGGTGCAACCCCCGCTCCTCGCCGCTTGGTCCGTCCAATGTTTCGGGCCAAAATCTGGTCGACGGGTATCGGTATGGTTCGTCGCACCGTCCTCGGTCATGCGGTCCTCCAATCCCTCGTACTCACCTTTCCTCAGGTTGGACAATTTCTTCCTCGTTGGATGGCTTGCCCCCTCTCCATACACGAACACAGGCGCACCTGTCTCTGAGGCCACCTTTTCCGCAACGTCTGCTGCCAGCCGTGCACAATCCTCCATCGTGATGCCTTGAATGGGTATGAATGGACAGACGTCAACGGCGCCGAGGCGAGGATGTTCTCCACTGTGGGTCCTCATGTCGATGCGATGGATGGCTTCGACGCTCAAGGCACGTGCGGCCTCTGCGACAGGCCCGGGTTGTCCGGCCAACGTGATCACCGTGCGGTTGTAATCCGAATCCGGTTCAACGCTCAGGACCGTGCAACCATCGATGCGGGCCGCGGCAACGACCGCCTCGATAAGTCCGCTGTCCCTCCCCTCCGAGATGTTTGGCACACACTCAACGATGGCGTTCATGCATGTGAGGTCTGATGGAGCCGTCCTTGAACGTTCGCCGATTCAAGCGTACAGTCGCGTCGGGTCGTTGCGGTTCCCGGCATGGGCACGCTTCTCAGCAATTTTTGCAACCGCTTCCTTCAGATCGGATTGCCGAACTTGTGTTCGCTTGTCGCGGATGGCAATCATTCCAGCTTCGACGCATGTTGCTGCGAGTTCAGCCCCGGAGAAACCCTTTGTCGAACCGACGATGGCACCCACGTCCACGCGTCGTGTCGTCATTGACGACAGATGCAGGTCGAGGATGGCCTTGCGGCCTTCGTCCTTCGGCAGTCCAATTTCGATGACCCGATCAAACCTGCCTGGGCGGAGGAGTGCATCGTCAAGGATGTCTGGTCGGTTTGTTGCAGCGATGATCTTCACGTCATCAAGTTGGTCAAACCCGTCCAATTCGGCCAGCAATTGCATCAACGTACGCTGAACTTCACGGTCTCCGCTTGTGGAACCGTCGAGCCGCTTGGCCCCGATGGCGTCGATTTCATCGAGGAAAATGATGCTTGGCGACTTTTCCTTGGCAAGAGCAAAGAGTTCACGCACCAATCTTCCACCTTCTCCGATGTATTTCTGAGCCAATTCGCTACCAACCATGCGAATGAAGGTCGCCTCGGTGGAGTTCGCCACCGCCTTGGCCAACAAGGTCTTCCCACAACCGGGTGGGCCGACAAGCAAGACGCCCTTTGGCGGTGTGACACCGACCTTTGAGAACAGACCGGGATTCTTCAAGGGAAGTTCCACGGCTTCTTTGACCAACGTAATTTCCTCCTCCAGTCCTGCCACATCGCTGTAGGAGATGTCAGGTGCCTCGATCATCTCTGCGCCGCTGACCATCGGGTCCCACGCATCGTGAAGCAACTCAATGATGGCGAGGCTGTCTTGGTTCATCGCCACACGAGCGCCTGGACGGAGCTTGTCCGCAGACAACCGTTCGTTGACGGCCACTTGGAACACGGTCCCGTTGGAGGACTTCACGATGGCCGTACGGGGACCAAGCATGTCCTGAAGGGTACCGATGATCATTGGAGGGCTCTTCAGGTGGGCGATTTCATCTTCCAACCGCGTGGCCTTTTTGCGCAAAGATCGAACCTCGCCCTCCAAAGCATGCCTCGCTTGGTTGAGGTCCTTCGCTTGTTCCTGAAGTCGACGGATGTTTCGCTCCATCTCAACGAGTTCGTCCGACTTGGTCACGTCCCCTCGGGGGCTTGCATCCACTTCGGACATGATGTTGGACTTGTCCCACGGTATAAAAATCCGAAATGTTGAGCCGGAAGCCGTAAGGCCCCCCTTGACGTGGCCAGCCCATGGGTGAATGCGAAGTTTGTGGGGCGATGAACGTCGGAACACGCACGGTGCCCATGGGCCGTGCCATGGTCTCGGCATGCCACCGATGTGCAGAGCGGCTTGGCGTCGGTGAACGGCACGTGGCCCCCGGCATCGCTCAAGCCTCACGTCGAGCCGCAGCGCCTCGAAAGGCGGCGAACCGAGGTCTGATGCGCCGAACCGAGCGGGAGTTGGCCCAGGACTTTGGTCAGCGCATCCGCAAGGGCCGAGCGAGCAAGGGCTGGAGTCAAGAAGAATTGGCGCGGAAGATGTCCGAGAAGGTGAACGTCGTCAAGTCCAGCGAATCAGGCCGCCGTCCGACGGATGCCGTGATTTCAAAATTCGAACGCG
>DUHJ01000096.1 GCA_013330925.1 Candidatus Poseidoniaceae archaeon
GTATCGGGCAATTCTATTGTCCGTGCTGATGATTTCGCTGGCGCAGACCGCCTACATCGAGGTCTACCGCGGTTGGCAGCCCGCCCTTGAACTCCAAGACGAGGAAGAGCAGGACGTGCAGCGTGTTGCTTCCCCGCCGGTGTGCGCTGCGACCTCTCGGACCAGCGGAACGGCGATTCACGTTGATGTGGTCCAGGGTGACGACACCTATCCAGGTACAACCAACTGTCCCAAAGCCAGCCTCGGCGCTGCGGTAACGTTGGCCTCCAGTGAGGCGGCGTCCAATCCTGAAATCGTTCTCCATGCCGGTCTGTACCACGAGAATGTGAGCGTGAACAACCTCGACAACCTGCTCATTCGGGCGGCCGATGGCGAGCGTGTGGTGTTTGACGGAACACGGAGCATCACCGAAGATCTCGGCGGTGTGTGGGGTGCAGCCGACAGCGACGGCATCCAAGAAGTGACGTTGACCCAGGACGGCTGGCAGGTGTTCCTTGCGTACGAAGAGCAAGTTCCTGCTCGATGGCCAAACGCACAATTCTCCGATGAGACCGTGTTCAACCGTTCCTATTGGGCTGAGGGCACCTTGACCGGCTCAAACAACGCCTACGGGAAAGGCTGGTTGACTGACGCTGGGCCAGAGGCCGGTGTTCACACCGGATTGAACGAGACGGTGAACGCCACCGGTCTTGACCCAGTGGGGTCCATCGCCGTCATGAACTTGGGTTCCTTCCGGAGCAACAGCCGCATCATCACGGATTGGAATCCAAACAACGGAACCTTCGCCTACGACGGCGACAGTGTTGGCTGGAAGACCAAGCACCATGCCTACTTCTTGGAAGGCAAGCGCGAACTTATCGATCAGGACGGGGAATGGTGGTACAACACCACCGACGACCGCCTGCATTACAAGACCCCATCCGGTCAAGACGCCAACGATCTGGACCTCCGCGTCAAGGTACAACCGTTCGCGATTAGCGTTGATGGATCGGACGGCGTGACGGTTCAGGGCATCGATTTCTTTGGCACCACGGTGAATTTCAACAACTGTGACGGCTGTTCGTTCACCAACGCGACCCTCGAGTATCCAAGCACCTCAAAGCGTGGTTTAGGCATTGCAGGCGAATCCGAGGACGACCGCTGGATGACCCGCTTCTACCGTTCAAAGAACACCTTTGTTGACAGGATTTCCATCACCAACACCGACGGTGGCGCGATTGAATTCCAAGGTTCAGCCGGCCAATCGCACAACAACACGGTGAACAATTCCTACTTCCACGCCATCGATTGGTCGGCAGCCGATCAGAAAGGACTGATGGTCACGATATACGAGGGAGGCCGAGACATGACCTTCTCCAACAACACCGTTCACTTGACCGGCGCCTCATCCGTCTTGTCCATTGGTGATGCGCCTCAAGTCCTCTACAATGAGGTGTGGGACGTAGGCTACCTGCAGACCGACGGGGCCGTGGTGCAGATCATGCAGGGCGAGGCACCAGGGGCCGTGGTGGCGTACAATTGGATTCACGACATCATCAAGTACGGCGCTCGCTTTGATGCCCCGGTCAACGAAGTTGGCGAAGGCATGAACGGCACCATGCACCACAACGTCATCTGGAATGCTGCGGGTGGCCTCATGGTCAAGGGCGACTACCACGACATCCACAACAACACCGTGTTCAATTCCACGGCAAGCAAGAACGACATCATCTTCCTGACCGATGGCGGCATCAACAACAAGAATTCAACGCTCCACGGAAACGCTGTCGATTCCGTCGCTGACCATCGTTCGGACGACGTCTTCGCCAATCCCTTGCCGAACGGTTCGCATTGGGCCAACTGGAACGGCTACCAGCAAGGGTATGACGGGATGTTTGAGGCCCGCAACCAACACTCATGTGCCATCTATGACAATGGGTCGCTGTACTGCTGGGGTCGAAACGACTACGGGCAACTCGGCTTGGAAAACTACAGCGGCCGTGAAGAACTTCCAATGTTCGTTGACCTTGGTGCAGGGAAAGCAATCACCTCCCTGGGCATCGGGACGTCGGGTGCGGAAGGTTGGGAGCCAAATGCCCACACCTGTGCCGTGCTCAACGACGGACAGCTCAAGTGTTGGGGAGCGAACGCTCACGGCCAGCTCGGCATCGGGAACACGACCACCGCCAACGACGGCGTGTGGCTGCCCACAGCGGTTGACCTCGGCTCCGGCCTTCAAGCCGTGAGCGTGGCCGTCGCCAGTTCCGCGACGTGCGCTCTCCTTAGCGATCAGAGCGTCAAGTGCTGGGGTCGAAACAACCACGGGCAACTTGGGCTTGGCAACGTGTCATCAATAAATCACGTGCTGACGCCGCACGCTGTCACCTTCGACGGTCAGAGCAAACCGGTCAGCCTCCATGCTGGAACCAACGCGTTCTGCGCCCTGATGGACAGTGGTTCATTGACGTGTTGGGGCCGCAACAGCAACGGTGAACTCGGCCTTGGTAACACCACGTCGCAAGACACACCAGTGGCGCTCTCGCTTCCCACTGGCCGAACCCTCACTTCGGTGAGCATGGGCAAGAATTTCATGTGCGTCTCCTATGACAACGGCTCAGTTGCCTGCACCGGCGTGAACGGAGGTTCTCAACTCGGAACGGGAAGCACCACTGAAGCATCGACCCTCCAGCATGTGGTCGGCTTGGACACGGACGTCGTTCGTGTCGATGTGGCTCAGAAGGTCGGTTGTGCCCACCTGACCAACGGCAGCGTCGTCTGCTGGGGCACGGACGAGTGGGGCTTGTTCGGCAACAGCACCACGTCATACGGCACCTCCAACCCCAAAGAAGCATCAACGGCCACCGAATACGTCGCCTTCCCCACCGGTCGAACCGCCGCCTCCATCAGCGTGAGCGGCCGGCAATCTTGCGCTGTGCTGGACAACGGCGAATTGGCGTGTTGGGGAAGGAACCACAAAGGCCAGTTGGGCCTCGGGAATGCGACCCACCAATTCATGCCTGTTGTCGTCAGCAACGTGAGTTCCCTCCGCAGCCTGCAGGTGCACGAGATGCTGGTTGATCCGGCCAACAAGGATTTCCGTCCGGCTTGGGGCTCACCTTTGCACCGACTTGGTGCGGGTGCCTACGATGCTGGAGTGAGCCATCCGTGGACGGCCGGTATTTCTTGGACGTACACCACGCCAGATGCACCGGTTGCCGGTTGTATGCTCGAAGATGCCGACAACTATGATGCAGACGCCACCCTCTCAGACGGCTCGTGTTCCTTCGCATCGTATACGCCCCCGTCCACGCTCGACCTGCGGCTCCATCTTGACCCAACCAACAGCAGTTCCTACAGCGGCAGCGGCACCAACGTCGCTGACCTTTCCGGCTTCGACAACGACGGAACCGTCGCCGCCGCTGGACCGACATGGGACGGCGGTTTCACGCGCTTCTCCTACGATGGGGCGTGCACTGGCTCGACCCCGAACCTGGTTTGCGATGAGATCGAAGTTTCTGACTCAACGAGCTTGCGCCCGGGCGGAAACGACTGGTCGGTATCAGTTTGGTTCAACGCCTCAACGCACCAACACAGCGTGATACTCGGCGCCTTCGACGACGGAGGGGCAGCAGTGGATGTTGGATGGGCCATCCGAATGAGAGCATCAGGTGCCATCTATGCAAATGTAGGAACCACTTCCAACAATTCGGCCGCATGGACGTCAGAAGCATCCATCGATACGGACCGCTGGTATCACGTGGTCTTGGTTGCAGACCCGGGAAATACCCTCAGACTCTATGTTGATGGGCAAAACGTCGGAAGCGGTTCCTTGTCTGGAAGTGGAACCCTGCGCAATGTAAGCAACAGCCTCTTCATCGCCTCCTACAACGGTGGTGAATATTCTCAGACCTTTGATGGACAAGTTGGTTCCGTCATGGCCTTTGCCGATGCACTCAACGCCACCACCGTCAATCAAATCTACAATGCAAGCAAGGGTGTGTACAGCAACACGACCACCCTGTCCTTCCCTCAATCTTCACCGACTTTGCTTCTCGGTCAAACATACAGTTTCCCCCTCACCGTGGCCAACGGTGAGATCACGACGTCCTATTCGCTCACGGGAACCTTGCCAAGCGGCATGAATTTCGAATCGAGCAACGGTACGATTTGGGGAACGCCCACGGCCGCCATGACGAGCACGACCTACACCCTGACGGCCAACAACTCGGCCGGCTCCTATTCGACCTCGTTCTCGCTGACCTCGCAACATCTCGCCCCATACGACTTGGCCTACGCGGCAGAGAACATGACACTCGAGAAGGGTACGGCGATGACGCCGAACCTTCCATCGGTCAGCGGTGGAAGCGTCACGTCATGGGAGATTGAACCGTCGCTGCCCAACGGACTGACATGGGGCACGTCGGACGGGAAGATCAGCGGTACGCCGACCGGCTTGCAGACCACGACTGAGACCTACACGGTCTGGGCCAACAACTCCGGCGGTTGGACCTCCACCCAGGTGAACATCACCGTCAACGACGCTCCACCAGGCCTTACCTACGGGACCACCGAGATCACTGGAACGAAGAATGTCGCCATCAGCCCGAGCATCGGACCGACCACAAGCGGCGGAACCATCACGTCGTGGGAAATTTCCCCGTCGCCCGGCACTGCGTTCACCTTCAACTCAGCGACCGGAACGATTGGTGGCACGCCGGCCGTTCTTCTGACGCGGACTCAGTACACGATTTGGGCCAACAACTCGGGTGGGGATGCAGTTGCTTATGTGAATGTCACCATCAACGACGTTCCACCAAACACAATCGTTTACTCCTCCCACGATTTGATTCTTGAGAAGGGCACAACAATGTCAACCACGACACCAGCCATCAGTGGTGGAAGCGTAACATCTTGGGAGATTGATCCATCCATTCCGAGTGGATTGAGCTTTAGTTCAACCACAGGAGCCATCAGCGGAACGCCATCGGTGTTGCAGACAACAGCAGGAACCTACACCATATGGGCCAACAACTCCGGCGGTTGGACCTCCACCGAAGTGAACATCACGATCAACGACCAGGTCGCCTCCATCGCCTATCCCTCAATCGTCGAGGTGTCGAACGACCGCGCCATGACCACGGTGACGCCAACCAACACCGGTGGGGCCGTCACCTCGTGGGAGATCGACCCCGCACTTCCCTCAAGCCTCTCCTTCGGCAGCACCAACGGCAGCATTTGGGGCACGCCAACAGGATTGTTGGAGAATGTCACCTATACTGTGTATGCCAACAACAGCGGAGGCTCCCCCAGCACCACCTTCACGCTCGGGCTCAACTGGACACTGACGCCAAGCGCCGAGGGTGCCTTCATTACCCGCAACAGTTCCATTGCCAGCGATATTACGTGGGAGTGGGATTACGATCCGCTCGAAGCTCAGAACCTTTCGCTGGTGACTGGAGAATGGAACACCTGTGCTCTCGATAGCAATCAAAACGTGTTTTGTTGGGGACGAAACGGCAACGGTCAAATCGGTA
>DUHJ01000176.1 GCA_013330925.1 Candidatus Poseidoniaceae archaeon
GACGCCGTCGAAATTGCTCGGGCTGTCCTCGTTGCGCATCGACACGGGCTCTGCGGACCTCGACGCGACCTTCCTCGAGCGGCGCTTCGTCAAGGTGCTTCAGGGGTTCAGGACCACGCGGGTCATGCGCGTCCATGGTGCCTGAACACCACGCAATGTTTGCTTGGATTCTGGCTCCCCTCGTTCAATCATTCGTCGTCGTCGGGCACCGTTGGTTCCTTCAGGGCCAGATCCACGTTTGGCAGGTCTTTGAGCTGCGCAGACGTGTTGTCGGCCACCTGCATTTCTTCCAAGCGGCGGGCCTGTGGGAGCACGCGGGTCTCCCAACTGTTGACGGCTGCGTTGTAAGCCTCGCTCGCTTGGTTCAATTCCGTCCCGACCTTCGCGAAATGGCCTGACCACGTCGCCATGCGGCTGTAAAACAGGCGCGCTGTGTCCACGATTTCCTGTGCTTGTTCCGCGAATTGCACCTGTTGCCACGTCAGCGCCACCGTACGCAGGAGCCCGATGAGCGATGCTGGAGAGGCGATGATCACCCGTCGGTCCATCGCCCACTCGTGCAGGCCGGGGTCGCGGTCGAAGGCTGAAGAAATGAGCGCCTCGGACGGCACAAACATCACCACGAATTGAGCCCGGTCCCCAAAGCTGCTCCAGTATTCCTTGCGGGTCAGTTCCGTGACGCGTCCACGCAGGGCTTTGGCGTGTTGTTCAAAGAACGCTTCGCGCTGCGGACCTTCCTCGGTTTCCAGGGCCTCAAGATAGTGCTTCGCCGTGGCTTTAGCGTCGATGGGAATCACGCCGTTGCCGGGCAGGTTCACGATGACGTCAGGCCGGCCCGTGTCGGTGCTGGCTTGTTCCTTGAAATCGGCATGCGCGTTCATGCCAGCAAGTTCGAGGATGTTGCGAAGGGCAACTTCCCCCCAATCGCCACGGACGGCTGAGGATCGCCTGAGTGCGGTGGAGAGGTTGCTGGCTTCCGTCCCCAGCCGTGAAGCGAGCGCACCGACCTCCTGCATCTGCCGCTCCACGCCAGCGATGGCTCCGATGCGTTTCTCTTCGAGCGCTTGCGTGGCTTCGCCAAGGCTGGCGAGGGATTCCTCGATTGGCTTGACCAGCCCTTCCATTTCGGTGATCTGGGCTTTTGCTTCCTTCTCCGCTTCACTTTGCAGGCGCTTGAAACGCTCTTCCGCAATGTCGAGGAAGTCCTTGCGTTGCTGTTCGGCCATGCGGCTGCTCAGGGCCGTCATGCGGTCTTCGAGGACCTGTTCCTGCCCCACTGATGCAGCCATGGTTGCCTCCAATTGGGCGATTCGAGCGACGTCTTCGGCCCGTGCCTCTGCGGCACGCCGCGCGGCCAAGGTCCACGCGAGAAATCCGACCAGTCCGGCCAATCCAACAGCGATGAGGACGGTCTCAACGGCGCTCATGCCATCTCATCGGCGTCGAGGGTTCTTGAACGCTCAGGGCAAGGGTTGGCCGCTTGCGGCGAGGATCAATCCGAGGAAGGGAGGGCTGGGTCGCCCTGGCCGTGACTTGAATTCAGGGTGGTACTGGACCGCCACAAAGTACGGGTGGTCTGGCAATTCCAAGATCTCGCACCGCTGCCCTGTCTCGTCCTTGCCGACGAAGGTCATGCCTGCGGCCTCGAGTTGCTCGATGAGCTCCGGGTTGACCTCGTAGCGGTGTCGATGGCGTTCATAGATGCTCTCCATGCCGCCGTAGAGGCGCTTGACCTTGCAATCGTCCACTTGGAACAGGGTGGGACGGCTCCCAAGCCGCATCGTGCCTCCGAGGTGGGTGGTCGAAATTTCCGGCATGAAGATGACCGCGGGGTTGGGGCAGTCTTCGTCAAATTCGGTGGAGGTTGAGCCGTCCATGCCGAGGACGTTGCGGGCGAATTCGATGGCGGCGACTTGCAGTCCGAGGCAGATGCCAAAGTAAGGCACGCCGTTGGTTCGTGCGTGGTGGGCGGCGAGGATTTTCCCTTCGACGCCCCGGTGTCCGAATCCACCGGGCACGAGGATGCCGTGGGCGCTTCGCAGCCTTGACCACGCGTCCGCGTGCACGTCTTCAGCGGCATCGCTTTCGAGGTCACCTGCTTCCAACCAATCGATCTTGAGTTTCCTGTTTGCAGCCATGGCGGCATGCTGGAGCGCTTTGATCACGGAGAGGTACGCGTCCGACAAGTCGGTGTATTTGCCCACCATCGCGATCACGACTTCGTCTTCGAGGGTGTCCAAATGGAGGGCCATGTTGCGCCACTCCTCGAGCAGGCCGTTTTCTTGGACCTTGAGCCCCAAGGTTGCACAGAGGCCCTGAGCCTCAAGCATCAGTGGGACGTGGTAGATGTTGGGCACGTCGTGGGTGGAGATGACGGCTTCTTCCTTGACGTGGCAAAACGCAGCCAATTTCGCGCGCGCTTCTGGGGTGAGTGGGGCGGAAGAACGGCAGACCAAGATGTCGGGCGTGATGCCGAGGCCCCTCAGTTCCTTGACCGTGTGTTGTGTGGGCTTGGTCTTCTGTTCTCCGACCGGTCCCATCACAGGAACCAAGGACACGTGCACGAAGGTCACGTTCTCACGACCAACCCGAAACTGGAACTGCCGGAGCGCTTCGACGTAAGGAGCAGATTCGATGTCGCCAACGGTGCCACCCAATTCGATGATGCACACCTCTGGCTCTCGTCCAGAGTCGTCGCTTGGTTGCTGTGCAACCTCTTCGATCCAATCTATGATCGCGTCGGTGACGTGGGGGATGACCTGCACCGTTTTGCCCAGGTAATCGCCCCGGCGTTCGGCTTCAATGACTTTGGAATACACCTTTCCGGTGGTGAGGTTGTTGTCCCGGCCCAAATTGAGGTCAAGGAAGCGTTCGTAATTCCCCAAATCGAGGTCGACCTCGCCTCCGTCGTCAAGCACGAAGACCTCACCGTGCTCGAAGGGACTCATGGTCCCGGCATCGGAGTTGAGGTAAGGGTCGATCTTGATCGAGGTGACCCTTAATCCGCAGGCTTTCATGAGCACGCCGATGCTGCTCGCCGTGACGCCTTTACCGAGTCCACTGAGGACGCCACCCGAGACAACGATGTATCGCATGGCCCCCAACGGGATGAGAAGCGGTTGCCCGCCCTCTATGAGCGTTGCGTGATGGAATCCGGGGGCTCACATCAGGATGGGCAAGACGGCAGCGATGACCATCAACGCCGGCGTGACGATGGCTTCCGTGGTGGAGCGTACCGAACACATCACCGATAATTCCGTGCCGCGGTGCATGCTTGCGGAAATGCCCACGTCGTCTTCACCGACCATCGTCAGGTTGGAACTGGGGACGCTGCCGTCAAGACCCTCGGCGGCAAGGGCTTCACTCGTGCGGGGCTGAACGCGTCCGAGGGCGTAGACCGGGTCACCGATTCGCAAGCAATGCATCGTCCATCGTCGAGGCCGGTTGATGCCGGTCATCGAGCCAATGCTGACGATGTTCCCGACCTGCCAATCAAAGACGGCTGGGCCGAAGTTGAACGTCGAGCGCCCACCGCCAAACAAGGAAGCCATGCGCGAGCCCTTGCCTTGGGTGGCTGAGGACCAGGACCGGTTGAGCCACGTGGCCGGGTCCACGTGAAGGCCACCGGTACCGTCGTGGATCAAGAAGGGCGTCGAGCCTTGGTCCTCGGCCTCATGCCACCATTTGGTGACCTTGTCGTCCCCGCTCCCACGGGTTTCCCAGACCTCTTGCAGCCATTTGTAGGCGACCACACCGTCGACGGTGTGCTGCTGAAGGTGTTGGCCGGTCATCGATTTGATGGCCGCCTTGCCTATGCCGCTGGTCAGGGCAGTGATGGCCGTGCTTGAGCCAGGGACGCTCTGGGTGCCGACGGTGACCCGCATCGACCCCGTCGCTGCAGGTCGGACCTCGCCGACGACCTCCGCCATCCCGACGGCCACCGAACGGATCGGTGATGTCGGGGTGTCGATGATGCTGTGCAAGCGCTTCCAACGTCCCCATGAGGCCCAGAAAACAAGGCCACTGAACAACGCTAGGCTACCTTGCATGATCAACCGGCCAATGAGGCCGTATGCCCGGTCGGAGTAGATGCCGAGCATCGACACGGCCGCGACGAAGCCCAAGCCCCACACGGAATACATCGTGAAGGTGGCCAAATGGAGTTTCCCGAGGTTGTTGGGG
>DUHJ01000079.1 GCA_013330925.1 Candidatus Poseidoniaceae archaeon
GGTGACGAAGAGGTCGTCGCCGACGATCTGGACGCGGTGCCCTTCACGGGCGGTGAAATG
This sequence comes from Candidatus Poseidoniaceae archaeon, assembly GCA_013330925.1. GTDB lineage: Archaea > Thermoplasmatota > Poseidoniia > Poseidoniales > Poseidoniaceae > MGIIa-L3 > MGIIa-L3 sp11892u. The sequence continues at coordinate 61 of DUHJ01000079.1, forward strand.
CGACCACCCATGCCAATCGTCCTCGTCAAACCCGTCTTCGATGGAGAGGATTGGGTACTGGTCCAACCAAGAGGAGTACAAATCTGCAAGGGCCTCGCTGCTCATCGCCTGTCCATCGATGTGGTAGGCTCCGTCACGATGGAATTCCGTGCTGGCGACGTCGAGGGCGATGCCCATCTGATCCGTGGAATAGCCGGCCGTCTCGATCGCGCGGACAAGGTAGCGGAGGCCGTCTTCGTTCGAAGGGAGGTTCGGTGCGAAGCCTCCTTCGTCGCCGATGCCGCCCAACAAGCCGTCCTTGCGCAATTCCCCCTTCAGGGCGTGGTAGGTCTCCACGCCGGCACGAAGGCCTTCGCCAAAGGTGTCGAAGCCGTGGGGCACGACCATGAATTCCTGCACGTCAACGTTCGATGCTGCATGGGCGCCGCCGTTCAGGATGTTCATCATTGGAACGGGCATCAAGCCACCTGCAACGCCGCCGATGTAACGCCACACAGGAAGCTCGTGCTGCGCGGCGCCGGCATGCAGGCAAGCAAGCGAGGCCCCGAGGGTCGCGTTGGCCCCCAAGCGGGCTTTGTTGCCCGTGCCGTCGAGTTCGACGATCGTTTCGTCGAGCATGCGTTGATCGTCCACGGGCATTCCAACCAGGGCTTGCGCGATGTGTTCGGTGACCGCGGTCACGGCACCGTCGACGCCTTTGCCCAACCAAGGCTTGCCGCCGTCGCGGAGTTCAACCGCCTCATGGCGCCCGGTGGAGGCGCCCGACGGCACGGCCGCACGTCCGGCCAGCACCCCATCCACGTAACAGTCGACTTCCACCGTGGGGTTCCCACGGGAGTCGAGGATCATGCGTGCGTCCAAACCGGTGATGTGTCCTGTCAAGACCTTCCCCGGACCAAGCCAGCGGCCGTCCGTCCTTCAACGGTGCGGCCATCAACCTTGGTTGAGCCAACGCATCCAACGCGCGGTGGAGGCTTGGGCAGCCGGGATGTCGTGCTCTTCTCGGCATTCGTGAAGCCAGCACAATTGCTCGTCGGCAGGTGAAATCGAGAAGAGTTCAACGCGGTACAGCAAACCGTCGGCTTCGGGAGAAGGCGACGTGCGGAAATCTTCCACGAAGAGATGCAAGAGGTGACGCGGGTATTGGCGAAGACCCCGGCAACACGGCTCTACCAGGACCACGCCGTTGTTCATGAACAGAAGTGCTGCACCGGTCAAAGGCTGCACTTCGTGCATCAAAATCTCGCTGCCGTCAAGCATCGAGGCCACTTCGACCTGATACCACTCTCGCGCAACGGGTGAAAGTTCGAGGTTGGCCACCTCATCGAGGAAGGATTGCAGGCGCGCGACGCCCCCTGTACTCGCCACGGGGTCACCTGAACGTCCCGCCTTCTTGAAGGCGAGCATTTTCCATTTTTGCCGGTTTGCGACCTTCATTTTCGGCAATGAGACAGAAATCGGCGTAGAAGGGGCTATATGGGTCCGTCTTTCCTCAACAACCATGCCCCGCATTGCCGAAATTGACCGAGCCATCCTTGCCGCACTTCGCGCCAACGGCCGTATCTCCTACGTTGACCTCGCCAAAGAGGTCGGTGCCAGCGAACGAACGGTCCGCACCCACGTGCGCAAACTCGAGGAAGACGGCACCATCCGAGGCTACACCATCCGCGAAGGCGGCGTCGGACTGACCGCGCTGGTGCGCATCAAGGTCGCACCCGGTGCAGAAATCGGTTCCTTTGCATCCGAAGTCACCCATTGGGCGGGGGTCGAAGTGGTCTACGAAGTGTCCGGAGAAGCCGATCTCATCGCCCTCGTTCACGTCGACGACACGATGTCCCTGCGGCAATTGCTGGACAAGATGTGGATGGCGGCTCCTGACGACATCGCGTCCACGACCACAGAATTGGTGCTTGAGCAGTACTGATCACGCGGCTGAACCCCACCGCCAACGGGCGAGGCCTCCCACGGCCAGTGCTCCTGCCGTGGTGGCAAGGGTGTACATCACCAACCCACCGGCACCTGCGAGAAGGTTTGGGCCGAAGGTACGAGCAGGATTCATCGAAGCCCCGGTAAGCGGACCAAAGAAGAAGGCCAGCAGGGCGACGGTCGCTCCGACAAAAAGCGCGACAATCGGCGTTGAATCACCGCGCCACATCACCACCGCGAGGATCGAAGCCATCAGGGCTGCAGTGATGCCAATTTCGATGGCGACAGCGGTGGAAAGGGAGACGCCTGTGGCCACGACCGTCGGCGCCAATTCAGCAGGGCCAAGGACGATGAAAACCGCCCCACTTCCAAGCACGGCCCCGGCCGCTTGAGCCAGCACATACCCTGGCAATTCACGGTGCGGCAAATGGCCCGTGACGGCAAAAGCAGCAGAGACGGCGGGGTTGATGTGAGCGCCTGAGGCCCCGCGAAAGACGAGAATCGCGACGGTGACGGCCGTTCCGAACGCCAGTGAAATCCCGAGCAGCGAAGCTCCGAGCGCCACACTCCCTGTCCCAACCGCCACCATCCAAGCGGTTCCAAGCAGTTCGGCACCGTAGGCACGAAGCCGCTGATCCATGCCCAACCCTCAGGCTTTCCATTTGACGGAACAACCGATGCTTTGGGTGCGAGCAACGTCGGGGGCAGTGCCGCTCAGCATGGCGTCGAGGGCCAGCCGAAGGTCTTCCACGGTCACTTGCCCGGGGTCCTTCGGGGAATCGTCCATTCGACCGCGGTACACGACCTCATCCTCGGCGTTGAGAAGGTAGACCTCGGGCGTTCGTTCCGCGCCCCATGCGGTCGCAGCGGTCTGTTCAGCGTCGTGGAGGTAGGGGTAAGGCATGCCGTCATTTGCACGCTTTACCATGTTCTCCCAAGAGTCGTTTTCGTACACCACAGGGTCGTTGCTGTTGATCCCGACAAAGCCCACACCGACGGAGGCCGCGTGCTCGGCCATGGCGTTGAGGCGACCGACGCTGGCCACGACGTAGGGGCAATGGTTGCACTCGAAGACCACGATGGTTCCGTGTTGGCCACGGGCCGAGGCAAGGTCCATCGAATCAGGGCCTTGGTTGGCGTTCGCGTTTGGCAGGTGAAAATCGGGGGCCTTCATGCCTGGTTCAAGGGACATGGCCCTGCGTGGGCCATCCACGACATAGCCCTTCCTCGGGAGTTCACGCCGTCAAATGCTGCTCGCTTTGTTCCAGACGGCGGCGGGCGAGCGCGTGGTCGGGGTCGATGCTCAACACGGCGCGCCAAGCGGCTGCAGCCTCCTCATGGTGGCCAAGCGTGTGGTGAATCGCAGCAAGGTGAAGCCGGGCGTCAAGATGGTCGCCACGGCATCGGATGGCCGCTTCGAAATCTGATGCTGCTTCTTCAAACCGTTCCCAACGGAGGTACAGGAGCCCGCGCTGGTGCCAAGCGTGGGCATGGTTGGGGGCCGCACGCAATGCTTCGTTGAGCGGGGCTTCCGCACGTTCCGGTCGGTCCAAGGCCACCTGACACGCGGCAAGTTGCGTCAAGGCATGATGGTGGTTGGGCACGGCGTCGATGATCACCTTCAGGTCAGCGACGGCTTCGTTCCAGTGGGTCAGGGCCATCTTTGATTCCGCTCGACGGAGGCGAGCAAGCAGCAGGTTTGGTGCTTGAGCAAGCAAGCGCTCTGCGTCCTCGAGCGCGCGTTCGGGGAGGTCCCCGCCAAGGTACGCCGAGCAACGGTTGAGCCGCGCACGGACGTGCGTGGGGTCCAACGTCAGGGCTTCATCGTACTTCGCGATGGCGTCATCGAGCCGTCCGCGGCGGGCCGCGATGTTCCCACGCACGTAGGCGATGAGGGCACCCTCGCCGCGGATGTCTGCGGCGTCGGTCAGCCGCTCTGCCTCGATGTCGTCTCCGTGTTCCAACGCCAGCAGGGCGGCTTCAGCGCACAACGCGGGCAGGTGTTCGTCGAGCAAACGCCCGGCCCTGGTCAAGGATTCTGAGGCGGCATCAAAGTCGCCAAGCAAGCGTTGAACCCGGCCCATCGCCAACCAAGCAAGCCCGTTCTCCCGGTCGAGTTTCAAGGCTTGATCGATCGCGTCGCCGGCCTCGCGCAAGCGCCCTCCGTCCACGGCGCCGGTGCCGTCCCGAATCAGGGCAGCACGGGCAAGGGCCAAGCGCCCTTCGACCAAGTGGAGGCTTGCGTGATCGACGCCCACGGGAACGGCATCGAGCAGGGTTTGAGCGTCGTCCAGCCGCCCTCGTTCGAGGCGGCGCGTGGCGATGGCGGCGCGCAGAGGAGCGTTTTCGGCGTGGGCCAGGAGGGCACGATCGAGCCCTTCCTCGGCCGCCGTGAACGCGCCGATGGATTCCTGCAGATCGGCCTTGAGCATGACGGTCGTCCAACCGCCTGCGTTGAGCGCAACGGCGTGTGTGGCCGCCTTGAGGGCTTCTTGCTCACGGCCCGGCAAACGCGCCAAACAGCGGGCTTTGAGGGCCCACCCCTCGCCATGCTGCCGGTCGATGTTCAGGCAGGATTCGGCCGACGTCAAGGCTTGATCCACGTCCGTGGCCTCCAACAATTCACCTCGGCGAACCCAGTCATCGGGCTGAGAGGGGTCCTCTCGGAGTGCGGCTTCGATCTCGGCCAAGGCCTCATCGGGTGCACCTGCTCGAGCTCGAATGCCGGAGAGAAGGCTGCGGTCGGCCGCGGTCACCTCGCCCAGTGCTTCGAGCCGCCGCACAGGACGCTCGGCATCGGCCTCGCCTGCCGAAGCCAACAGGTGCGCTTGGCGGCGAAGGAGGTCGGTGTCGTCTGGACGTTCCGAGAGTTGTGCTTCCAAGTGGGCCAAACGGGCTGCTCCGTCGCCGCGGCGCGCCGCGATTCGCTCGGCGATGGCGTGAAGCGTTGCATCCCCAGGACGGTCGAGCAAGGCGTGGTGAAGCAGATGCTCAGCCGTGGCGTCATGACCCATCAGCAAGGCGGCTTCTGCAAGGTGAGTCAGGCTGGTCGACGAGAGCTGTCCCTCGACGGGAAGGGCATCGGCTGAAGCCCGTGCGAAGAGGTTCTGCAACGTTGATCGCTTCGTCGGGTCAATGGCGGCCTCCATGGCTTCGGGTTCCGGTGGGAGGCCCATCACCAGTCGATCCAGCGTGCGCCAAAGGGCCTCGGCGTCCACCGTGTCCTCAGCCAGCAAACGGTGGGCCATGATGGCGCCGTCGAGGTCAGGGAGGACGCTCCGTGCATCCTCGAGCAGGGCCTCCATGGACGCCATGCGGCGACCCAACTGCTCGACGGCTTCGCGCTGCTGCACGGCATGAGCAGCCGCGGCTTGTTCGTTCACCAAGCGTTGGTCGTCAAGCCGTTTCCAACGCTTGGTGACGCGTCGCCAAGCGGCGGCTCCGGCGCCGCCAAAACCGAAGGAGGTGGCAAGAAGAGCAGCCAACACCGGGTCCATCGCTCTCGTTCGTTCTCGTGGCCCCTTTATGCTCTCCGTCACACCACGTGCTCATGCCTGCGTTTCGTGACCCGATTCTATGCGCCGAAGCGTCGTTCTTCGAAAGGAAGGGCGCACATGTTGAAGAGCGGGGTGAGCGCATCACGGATGGATTCCGATGCAGGACGGCTCAAGCGGCACGCAAGGCACCGACCCGGTGTCGGACCGTGCCGAAGCCGGTTGGGACGTGTCTGCCCTGACGGCTGAGTTGGACGCCAACCCGGGTCGGGAAGACCTCGTGCTGCAAGCCTTTGACGAACGGTGCCGCCGGTTGAACCGTCTGAATGAGCGAACGGCGGCCGTGGAAGGTGTGCTTGCCAAACGCGCACCGCCGCCCACGGCACCGACGAAGAAGGACGTGGCGGAGCTCGAACGCTTCGAAGCGGCGTGGACGGCATGGAGCCGGCAACATCGCCCGCATGGGCTTTCGGCCGAAAAGGCAAGGCCGGCGTGGGCCGAAATGGACCGCGAGCACCGCCTGGACGAGGTCGTCCGTAGACTCGATCGCCTCGATCCTGCCTTCGCCATCGATGCCCATCGGCTCGAATTGTCCCTGAGCGACCCCGCGAGTTATCCCGAGGTTCATCGTGCCCTCCTCGACCTCGAGGCGGATCAAGAGAAACAAACGGCAGCCATGCAGGTCACGGTTGACCGTTTGCGTGGAGAAGGGTTGCCCGTTCCACCGATTTCGTCTGCAACCCTGTTGGAGGGGTACGATGCCCTCGAAGCTTGGACCCGTCTCAGCGACGACTTGCTTCGCATGCGGCTTCGCGTGGACCGGGACGTGCGGCCTTTCGACGCCCATGTCGCCGAGCGTATGCTCGGAAAGATCAGCGACGTGACCAAAACCGGTGACGGGACTTTGACGGCCGAACTCGACGCAGAACTCGGCCGTACCGTCGACGGGTTTCAGCGTCGGTTGGACCGGCTCAACGCCACCCTCAACGGCTGGAGAAACGAGGGATACAGGCTTCCATTGGACGGCCGCGCCTTGCCCCAAGACCTGCTTGATTGGGAAGCCAATTTCGAAGAGGTCGAGCGGTTGCGAGCCCGTCATGGCGTCGCATGGCGTCGACTCAAGGAAATCGCGGGAATTCGGCCGGACGACGCCGCCCGCGCCCTTGCCTTGGCCGGTGACCTCGAGGCCACGGAGACCTTCATCGATCTCGTCGACGCGCTGCACGCGAGTTGGGGGCAGGCCACTGCACAAGCCCAAACCATGCTGGAGGCATGGGAATTGGAAGGCTTCGACACGGAAGCCTGGCACCTGCGGGTCCAACACGACCCTGCTGCTGCCTTGCGGAGCTTGGAGGAGCATCAGGGGCACGTGCACCGAGCCATCGAATTGCGCCGGCGAATCGATGCGCTGGACCTTTCCGTGGAAGGTGAAGAAGGACGCATGCGGCACGACGAGCTCCTGAGGACCGTCGACCTTACCGAAGACCTCCTCGACGACGTCGAAGCGTGGACGTTGCGGCTTGAACGACGCACAACCCGTCATCGACAGTTGATTTTGGACGAATGGACGGAACTCCGCAGGCGAGGTTGGATGGACGACGTTTCACCCCCGCCTTCAATGACGCTGGCCGACGCAGAGCGGCACATCGACGCCATGCGGAAGCGCGGGACTGCCCGTCGCTCGGACGGAGGTATCGAGGGACGTATCGAGCGAAAGGTGCTCGATGAACTCGACGCGTGGGCCGCCTCAGGCTGGGACGTTGAGGCATTGCGGCAACGCCTGAAGACCAACCCGATGGACGTCGGCATGGCCATGCCCGGACTCCGGCAAGCGGTGGAAGACCACCCGCGTTTGCGGCGACGTCTGGAAGCCCTGCCCTGGGAGCGAAATGCTGCCCTAGGCGCAGACGTGCTTCATCGCATGCGCCGACCTGAAGCGTTGTCCGACCTCGCCCACGACCTGCCAGACCTTGCGCGGCAATTGGCGTCGTCGGCGCCCGATTCGAGCGCACCCACGTGGCGTGCATGGCGGCCAAAAGCCGCTCTTGCGGCGGTGGTTGAATCACCTCATGAGGTGCCTGATGAGCCCGATGTCGTCGAATCAAACCCTCTTCCTGAGGCCCCTCTTGTGCCCAGTACCGATGACCGCACCGACCCAAAGGAAGGTCGCCGTGAAGCGGTCATGGACGTGGTCGAAGAGGACGACAACGCAGCTCCCGAGATGGACGTGGACGTGGTTCTTCCGTCCGAACCGGTCGAGGACATCGTACAATCAGAACCTGACCCCACGCCCGTGTCCGTTCCGACCACGAGATCACGGTCCCCGGACGGAGACGAAGACCTCCGACCGGTCCTTGGCCAGTTGTTGACGAACCTCGGCCTTGCCGTACCGGACCCGCTGGACACAAACGGCGTGCGTCGAGGGCTCGGGCCGCACGTGCAAAAGCAACCCAAGGACCTCCGCTTGACGCGTTTGATTCGCTTGACGCTGCGGCTGCTCCCCGAGGCGTTGGACCAAGCAAGCGCCGCCCAAAAGAACCTCTTGACCAGGCTGGTGGACATGGTCGACCGGTTGGATGCGTGGACGAGTCTGCGGTTGCAGGCCCGGCATCTGCCGAACGGCCATGGCCTGCTCGAAGACGCGCTTGTTCTCGGAGAGGCCCTCGACCGTATTCCGGGGCCCGGGCAACGTTTGCCGCTCGGTGAGGACGATCATGCCTTGCCTTCGGCTGGCTCGAACGACGACCTCCGGATGGAAGTCGATGCCCTTGCGGAAGCCGTCAACCTGCCCTCAGCGGGCGGCATCCGGTGAAGGCTTCAGGCCTTCTGGAACCAAACGTCAACGTCGTCAACGGCCTTGAACCCGCGACCAGCCTTGGTGCCCACCAGGGTGGGGATGGCTGCCGTGGAAGCGATTTCCACCATGCGGGCGTTGATCGTGCTGTTGATGACGATGGCGACGGCGCCGTCGGCTTCTTCGGCCACTTCAGCGAGGTCGCCTGCAGCGATCGGTTCGCTGGCTTCGCCGTCCGCCATGATCAGTTGAGCGTGGTTCTTGTCCAGCCCGTCGATCAGGGCGATCATGTCCTTGACTTCCTCCGGTGCTTCGTAGGACTCGTCCATGCCTTCTGCCCAATCCTTGTCGGGCACGCCAGCCTTGACGTCGTCTTCCTTCTGCTTCTTCTCGAGGCGAGCCGCGAACTTGGACGCTGCTTCCTTCTTCGAGAGCGTGACGGTCACGGTCTTTTGTGGGAGCAATTCCCATTCCTGACCGACCGGCGCTTGGGCCACGAAGTCGACCTTCATGGTGCCGTTCAACTGTTGGAAGAGCATCTCGCCACCTCGGTCGCCGTCGATGGCCACGATGACCGTGTCCTTGCCGTTCGCCAAGTCGATGAGTTCCTGCTTGATGTCGCCCGCACCGTCTGCACTGATGGCGTTCTTGATGCCACAGTTCAGCAGGTTCCGCACGTCGTTTCGTCCTTCGACGATGATCAGGGACGCACTGGACTCGACGTTTGGTCCGCAGGTCAACCCGTGGAAGGCCTTGGCTTGTCCAACGGTGAGCACCGAGCGAACTTCCTCGATGACGGTCTTCGAAGCGGATTCTCCGCTGTTGACCATGTCGAGCAAGAGTTCCTTGGCACGTTCGACGACGGCCGTGCGCTTGGTGGCACGAATGTCACGGATTTCAAGCACCTTGATGATGGCGTTGCATGGACCGATGCGATCGATGGTTTCCAACGCGCTTCCGATGATGGCCGTTTCGACGTTGTCAAGGCTGCTTGGGATGATGATCATCCCGTGGACCTTGCCACCGCTCGTGTTCATCTCGACGTCGACGTGGCCGACGCGAGCCGTTCGTTGCAGCTTTCGAAGCTCAAGGTCGTCGCCAAGCAGGCCCTCGGTTTGGCCCATGATGGCCCCGATGATGTCCTTGCGTTGGACGCTTCCGTTGATCTTGATGTCTGCCCGGATTTCGTACTTCATGGCCGTGGCCTTTCCTCGTCCGCTGTTGTTCCCGCCGCCACTGCGGCCTCCTCTTGATTTTGGCATGATTCTTCACCTCATTTTGCATCCGCTCGCCCATCTCCGCCGAGGCGGAGGAAGCCGCCGCACGAAGCGGCAGCGTGAGTGTAAGGATATCCAAGCCTCACGGAGCCTTCCATTTGAACCCTCCTTCATCCTTCAAGCGTCTTCCTCAAATTTTTGATTCCTGCCTCGTACCTCGTCGAATGGATTCAAATGGAGGCAACGGAAACCGCCAATGTGCCCACGCCTCGCAGCCCGGACCTCGACCGACTGGAAGTCTTCCGGTCCACCGTTGAGATCATGTTGGCGGACGGTGTGCTGACCCGCGAAGAAAAGCGATTGGCCATCCGCCTTGCGACCGCACTCAAGCTCAAAGAAGAGCAGCCCGCTCAGGCCTATGCGGCCGTCGAGAACGGAGAGCCGTTGCCTGAGGGAGACCCCATCGACCACGACGAGCAACGAGAAGCCTACGGCAAGGTCGCCGAAGTGGCCCTGCTCAACGCCTCCTTGAGCCGAGACGAATTCCGGGTCTTGGAGCACCTCCAAGACGTGATGGGCATCACCCCAGAAGAGCACGCAACCTTCCTGGCTCAGGCCGAAGAATTGGCTCGTCTCAGGCTCAGTGACCCCAAGGCCATTGAACGGGTGCGTGAGACGATCTCCGACCTCAGCACCCTCGTGTTCTCAAGGCGGGACCGGGCGTGAATCAAGATCCGCTTGACGAAGCATTGCGCCTTCACCTGCCTTCTCTGCCTCGTCCGAAAGCGCTTCCAAAG
>DUHJ01000124.1:0-239 GCA_013330925.1 Candidatus Poseidoniaceae archaeon
GCCCTGTCCGAAACGTGGCGGTGGCTCGAAGACAGTTCCAGCGTTCCGGAGGGTTTGGCGCTTCAAGTGACCGTCTTGGCAGCAGGACTGTCCGCTCTCGTGGGTTGGGTGACCCTAACGGGGAGCATCCTGGCCATGTACAAACTCAAGGGCGGGGTGGAGATCTTTGGAAAGTGGATCCGCACGCCAACGTGGGGTCCCTCGTGGTTGAACATCGTGAAGGTCGCCATGCTGGTGGC
>DUHJ01000124.1:564-1060 GCA_013330925.1 Candidatus Poseidoniaceae archaeon
GTCTTCGTGTTGATCGCCATGCAACTCGGTGACCCGACCAACACCACCTACCTGTGGGGTGTCATCGGCCTCTCCTGCGTGTTGGGCATCGTGCTGGTCCTCCCCATCGGTGGAGCAGACATGCCCGTGGTGGTCAGCTTGCTGAACTCCTTGTCCGGAATTGCCGCTGCGTTCACTGGATTCATCATTGGAAACAGCGTCTTGATTGTCGCAGGCTCCTTGGTCGGTGCAAGCGGTCTCATCCTGACCTTCATCATGTGCAAAGCCATGAACAGAACACTGGCGAACGTCCTCTTCACCTCCTTCGGCGGGACGGACAAAGAGACCGTGACGCGAACCAAGGTCGGGTCTGACGCCGATGAAGTTGCGATGATGATCGATGGTGCACAGAAGGTCATCATCGTTCCAGGTTACGGCATGGCCGTCTCGCAATGCCAGCATCAAGTGAAGGAATTTGCAGACCTGATCGCAGAGAAGTACGACACGGAAGTGAAGT
>DUHJ01000124.1:1375-4017 GCA_013330925.1 Candidatus Poseidoniaceae archaeon
CACGGAAGTGAAGTACGCCATCCACCCGGTCGCTGGGCGGATGCCCGGCCACATGAACGTCCTTTTGGCTGAAGCCAACGTTCCCTATGAGCAACTCATCGAAATGGACGAAATCAATTCTGAATTCCCCGAGGCTGACGTGGCCTTGGTCATCGGTGCAAACGACACCACGAACCCCGCGGCTCGAACGGACGAAGGTCCACTGGCAGGCATGCCGATCCTGGACGTCGACATGGCGCGCACGGTCGTGGTCATCAAGCGTTCCTTGTCGGTGGGCTATGCTGGCGTCGACAACGACGTGTTCTACATGGACAAAACCATGATGCTGTTCGGCGACGGTAAGAAGATGATGACCGAGTTGAACAACGCCATCAAGGAGTCCTGACTCGGCACACTGCGCCGCGGCGTGAAGCAACGTTGAAAGGGCGAGGGCCACGACGACAGATTAGGGGTAGAGCAATGCGTCGAGCGTTCAGTCGAAGCCTCGTCTTGCTGATGGTCGCCATGCTGGTGGCCATGCCGGCGTTGGCCAATCCTAACGGCCCTCCTTGGGAGAATGGCGGCGGCCTTACGGTCGAGTCCGGTTGCACCTGCCACGGCGACGGCGATCCATCCACCACGGTGGTCGTGTCCATCTCAGGCGTCCCACGCTCCTATGACGTCAACGCCGAGTACACGTTCACCGTCAGCCTCGGTCATGCCGAGTACGGCGAAGGCGGTTACATGCTCTGGGATTACGGAGCCGGCACCCTCACGGCCGGCGAAGGCAGCATCCAGGTGGCGGAGGAACCCGGCGCGGTCTCTCAAGGGTCGGTCGGCAACGATTGGACCATCACGTGGACGGCCCCTGCCGAAGACATTGGCCCCGTACGGTTCCAACTCGTCGGCAACGCGGTTGACGGCAACGGAGCCCCGAACGCCAACGATGCATGGAACGTCCTGTCCTTCATGATCAGCGAACCAGGTTCCACCGTGGCCGACGACGTCAACGACCGAGACCTCAGAACCATCAGCGTCGGTGATTACGAGAGTTTGTTTGTGGCTGAAGAAGATCCCGCGGCGCTCGAAGCCGAGGAGCAAGCCAAGCTTGCTGAATCCTTCTTTGAGAACGGGAACGTGTACTATTGGGCCACCCTTTCCATCTTCATCGTCGGCGCTGTCGTGCAAGGCGAGTTCTACGAACGCAGGTTCGGTGGAGGACCCAACCACCTTGACCGTCGCCTCGCCGTTCCTCAAGGCATTCGCCGCGGACTCCTTGCGGCAGGTCTTGGACTTGGGTTCGCATGGTCCGTGGACAGCGGCCAACCGTGGGGCTACGCACTTCTGCTTGGGATGACCACACTCTGGGCCGCGTACGGCGTGTACCGCACCGTGGTCCAAGCACGCGCCGACCCTGTTGCAAAAGACCTGGTCTGAGGGTGACGTAAGGTGGCCGATCTTCGGCTCGAATCCGACCGGGACATCAGCCTCGTAGGTCACTTGGAAGAGTTCTCTGCACGCGTTTCCCTCGTGCTTTTGGTGCTTGTATGCATCACTGTTGCGTTGTCGCAACGTGTTGAATCGCTGCTGCTCCAATGGCTCGAAGTGCTTGCTCCATGCACGTCATGCATGGTCGTGTTTGAACCCGGTGCTTGGATTGGCTTGCGTTGGACCACCGCAGTCGTTTGCGCGGGCATCTTGACGCTCCCGCTTGTCGTGCATCAGGCCGTGGCTTTTGCCTCACCTGCTCTCCTTCCAGGAGAACGACGCAGGCTTCGTGTGGGGTTGGTCGGAACGGCGACCATCGGCCTTACCGTCGGCCTGATGTTTGGTTGGATCGGAGCACCCTGGGTGTACGCCAAGGCCATGCAAACCGTGGATCAAACCGGACTTGTGCTGGCCCTCGATGCAGTGAATCTGGTGCAATTGACGCTCGCGATGATGTGGATCCTCGCTTTGCTCGGCGCTGCCGCAGGGGCAAGCCTCGGCGCAGGTGCCTTGGGTCGCTTGGACCGCGAGCGCGTGGTCACCTGGCGTTGGAGGGTGTCCTTGCCGGTGGTGCTTCTGATCGTCGGTTCAACGTGGGCGACCACGAACGACTTGCGTTGGCCACTGGCGATTGGCAGTGCACTGTTCCTCGAACTCCCGTTGCTTCCGTGGCGACGCGCCGCACCTCGGACCTTTCCTACGGTGCTCGACCAAGAAGGCGGACGTCGTCGATTGTTGGTCGTGGATTGCGCATGCGATGGGGCTTTCGGAGTCCCGACAACAGCGCCTGAGGGGGTGTTCGGGCACCATACGGCCAAGGGCTTGTGCGCTCGTCTGTCCGAACGCACAGGCTTGTTGGAGCGGGTGCAAAACGGGGCAGCAAGCGACGTCGTCATCGTTGGTTGCAGCGGATCTCCGCTTCCACAGCGCTTCAAGGAAGCCCTTGCCTCGACAGGAGCCAGCCTTCGGGGACTTGACCTACGTCACGTGGAACATCGACGGCCGTCGATTCAACCCCACAGCATGACCATCCAGCGCGATCTCGCTCTGGCCGCCATGGTCGACCCATGGAGCGCAGAAGCCGCACGCGAACGGACGCAAAGGGCCTTGGAACGCTACGACGGAGAGGTGGTGTTTGGCTCGCTCCCCGCCTCGATGGCCACAAACAAAGTTTG
>DUHJ01000015.1 GCA_013330925.1 Candidatus Poseidoniaceae archaeon
TGAAAACAGGGCCGTGAGGCTTGATGCTTCGCCTGGGGCGTCCTCCGTGGACACGATGACCACCGAAGGTGGGCACAACGGGACCAAAAAGAGGGTCAGGACGGCGAGGACAACCACGCCGCGCCGCATGATGGGTGACCCTCCGTCGGCGGTTTAGGCGTGTCGGGAAGACGTCCTGCTTCACATTCGGACCTTCTTGCCCGTGATGGCGCGCCAGATGCGTTGCAGCGGGTCGTAGTACCGGTCGACGACGCGCTCCTTCAGTTGGATGATGGCGTCGTCGGTGATCTGAATGCCGGCAGGGCACACTTCGGTGCAGCATCGGGTGATGTTGCAGTATTCCACACCAAACTCCTTGCGGATTTCCGGGATGCGGTCTTCCACATCCAAGGGGTGCATTTCGTACTGCGCGAGACGGACAAGGTTTCGCGGCCCGGCAAAGGCGTCGAATTCCTGGTGGTCACGAAGGACGTGGCAGGTGTTCACGCACAGGAAACACTCGATGCATTCGCGGAAATGCTGGACCCGGTGGGCCTCGGTTTGGTTGAACTTCCAGTTGGCTTCTTCGGGCCCCTTGATGGGTGCGATGCGCTGGGCCACTTCGTAGTTCCACGACACGTCGGTGACGAGATCCTTGATGTGGGGGAAGGCCTTCATCGGTCGGATTTCGATGGGCTGACCCTTTGGCGTCTCTTGGACCACGTCCGACATTCGGGTCATGCACATGAGCCGGGGCCGTCCGTTGATCTCGGCCGAGCATGAGCCACACTTCCCTGCTTTGCAGTTCCAACGAACCGCCAATTCAGGCTCCTGCTCGTATTGGATGCGGTGAACGCAGTCGAGCACGACCATGCCTTCGTCCAACTCGATCTCGTAGTCTTCCATCGTTGCTTTGTCGCCGACACCACGGGTGACGCGGAAGGCTTGCTTTCGTCCTTTCAGGGACATTCACTTGCCACCTCCTTGTTCTTCGGCGCGTGCTTTGATCATCGCTTTCACCTCGCTGAGCGCAACCTCGAGGTCCTGACGGATTGGCTCGACGCGCTCCTGTCGAATCTTGATCTCACCGTCTTCCATCCAGACGATGTTGAGGTGTTGCCCCCAATGGTCCTCGTCGGGCACGGGGAAATCGTCGCGTGTGTGACCGCCACGGCTCTCTTCTCGGGTCAGCGCGGCAAGGGCGGCGACGGTGGAAATGTCGGCCATGTTGATGAGGTCCAGGGCCTGGTGCCATCCGGAGTTGTACCGTCGGTCCGTGCCCGGGAAACAGGCTTCGGCACGGGCCTTGAAGGCCTTGAGGTCCTGAAGGGCTTCCTCAAGTTCTTCCTTGGTGCGGATGATGCCCACCTTGGCCTGCATCATGTCGCGCATTTCGTCGTAGATGAAGCCAGGGTTCTCGCCTTCTGAACGCTCGAGCGGTTCGAGCATGGTGGCGATGGCAGCCTTGACCTGATCCTCATCGATGGGGGGCGGCGCGAGGTTGCGGGCGCGTTGCGCCGCGTGCTCGCCGGCACGCTTTCCGAACACGATGAGGTCGGACAGGGAGTTGCCACCCAAGCGGTTGGCACCGTGCAGACCGGAGGCCACCTCACCGCAGGCATACAGGCCGGGCACGGTGGATTCCTGGGTCAGCGGATCCACGCGGACGCCGCCCATGACGTAGTGAGCGGTTGGGCCGACTTCCATCATCTCCTCGCTGATGTCGACGCCTGCAAGTTCCATGAACTGGTGGTACATCGATGGGAGCTTCTTCTGGATGGCTTCCTTTCCACGGTGAGAAATGTCGAGGAAGGCCCCT
The DNA here is from genome assembly GCA_013330925.1 of Candidatus Poseidoniaceae archaeon. GTDB lineage: Archaea > Thermoplasmatota > Poseidoniia > Poseidoniales > Poseidoniaceae > MGIIa-L3 > MGIIa-L3 sp11892u. Next base: position 1,799 of record DUHJ01000015.1, read on the forward strand.
CCGTGCGGGGAACCGCGTCCTGCCTTGACCTCCGCGTTGATGGCCTTCGCGACCACGTCACGGGTCAGCAACTCTGGGGGACGACGCACGGTGGCGATCTTACCGCTGACGACCTCCTCCACCCACTTGTCGGATTCCGCGTGGGTTTCGGCGTGGTCGCCTCGGAACATCTCAGGCACGTAATCGAACATGAAGCGCTCCATCTCGCTGTTGTACAGCCGACCACCTTCACCGCGCACCCCTTCGGTCACGAGGATGCCGCGCACGCTGGGCGGCCAGACCATGCCGGTCGGGTGGAATTGCACGAACTCCATGTCACGGAGTTCCGCACCGGCCCAAAGCGCGAGGGCATGGCCGTCGCCGGTGTACTCCCAGGAACCAGAGCACACGGTCCAGCATCGGGTGATTCCGCCGGTGGCGAGCACAACCGACTTCGCCGAGAAGGCCTTGAAGTCGCCCTTGACGCGGCCATAGGCCACGCATCCAGTCACGCGGTCGCCTTCCTTGAGCAGCTGCCGAACGGTGTACTCGGTGAACATGTCAATGCCCTCGTGGATGCCTCGCTCCTGCAAGGTCCGGATGATTTCGAGGCCGGTGGAGTCGCCGACGTGGGCCAGACGAGGGAAGGTGTGACCACCGAAGTTGCGCTGGTTGATCACCTGCGACGGCGTTCGGTCGAACACCGCGCCCCACTGTTCGAGTTCACGCACGCGGTCCGGTGCTTCCTTCGCGTGCAGTTCCGCCATCCGCCAGTCGGCGAGGTACTTGCTGCCCTTCATGGTGTCATGGAAGTGGACCTTCCACCCGTCGCGGTCGTCCGCGTTGGCGAGGGCCGCTGCACAGCCGCCTTCGGCCATGACCGTGTGCGCCTTGCCGAGCAAGGACTTGGTGATGATCGCCGTCTTGGCACCTTGCCGAGCGGACTCGATGGCCGCACGCAGGCCGGCGCCACCGGCGCCAATGATGACGACGTCGTACTCGTGCTCGTCGTAGCCAGAGCCGACCATCTCAGACACCTCCCAACAACACGATGCTGGCTTCGGGAATCGTCCCGTTGGCGACGGACATCACGAAGAGGTCCCCGATGAAGACGAAGCCGAGGCTGGTCCAGAACCAGAAGCCGTGGCTGCGGTTGATCCACGGCTTGGTCACGAAACTGTGCAGGCGACCGCGGAAGCCGGCCACGCCGCCGTCCCAGCGGTCGAGCATGCCACCCACGAGGTGACGGAAGGCGTGGCAGGAGGTGACGTACATCGTCAGCAAGAAGGACTCGGTCGCCAGCACGATGGTGCCCACGTCAAGGATGAACGACTCCGTGATGCGCATCGAGTGAACGACGTCCCACCACTTGAACAGCAGGATGGCCAAGGCTGCGTAGAGGAAGTAGCGGTGGAGGTTGTTGAAGATGAACAGGCGCTTCTCACCGGCGTAGCCGATTTTCTTGTTGATGTCGGGCTCGTCGACCCAGCAGGCCACGGGGCTGGCGAGGAAGGAGCGGTAGTAGACGCGACGCATGTAGTAGCACGTGCCGCGGAACCCGAAGGGCAACCAGAGGATGAGGATGGCCGAGTTCAGCCATCCGGGATAATCGGTCAAGCCCGAGTAGTACAGCACGTCAGGCGAGAAGATAGGGGAGACGACACGGTGGTCGCCGTAGTGGATGTCGCCGTCCATGACGAACAAGCGCCATGCGGTGTAAACCATCAGCAGGCCGAGGGCGAAGGCCATCGCCAAAGGCGAGGCCCACCACGCATCTTTGCGATCGGTTCGGCCGAGGCCGTTGATGACAGGGAGACGAATGCCCTCTCCGATGTTAACACCTCCCGCAGGCGGGATAGTGTTCGGTGGGCAGGTGGGTCTTTGAGGCCTGCGCCTCGGCCCTTGCACGAAACGCGGCTGAAATGCAAGATTGCGGCCGCGCTTCATCTCAGTTGAAGCTCACGCCAGGGTCGACCAATCCACGGTCGCTTCAGCGGCGTGGATTTCGTCCACATCCATCTGGGCGAGTTGCAATTGGCCGCTCAGTTCATCGTTGACGGCGTGCCAGTAGGAATACGCCTCGATGACCCACATCCCGGATTCCCGGGTGCCGTTACCGGAATTCTTCACGCCGCCAAAGGGCAGGTGGGCCTCGGCCCCGGTCGTGGAGTTGTTGATCCCCGTCATGCCCGCCTTGATGCCGGTCTTGAAGCGGTATGCTTCGAGGCGGTCGTTGGTGTAGCACGCGCTGGACAATCCGTACGGCGACGCGTTGGCAAGATGCAGCGCATGATCGAAGTCACGGGCCTTGACCACGGTCACGACCGGGCCGAAAATCTCGTTCATGAAGCACTCCATGTCCTCGGTGACGTCGGTGTAGACGTGCGGCCACATGAAGACGCCCGCGTCGGCGTTGTCGACGAAGCCAGAAGGCGCGTTGTCGGCGGTGATGCGTCCTTCGCCCCAGCGCTTGGTGGCGCCGTCGCGCTCGGCCATCTCAAGGCCGGTGAGGAAATCCTTGGCGTACACTTCGGAGAGCATCGGGCCGTACAGCACGCCCTCGTGGTGGAGGGAGTCGCCAATCCGTGTCTCGCGCACCTTGGTCATGAAGCGCTCCATGAAGGCGTCGTGAATGTCCTCGTGAAGGATGAGGTTGCCGAGGCTGGTGCAGCGCTGTCCAGCGGTACCGAAGGCCGCCCAGTAGGCGCCCTCCACGGCGTTGTCGAGGTTGGCGCTCGGCATGACCACGAGGGGGTTCTTGCCGCCCAGTTCGAGCGAGCAGCTGACCAGGTTGCGTCCGCACACTTCTCCGATCATCTTGCCCACACCCGTGGACCCGGTGAAGGAGACCTTGTTGACGCGCCCTTCGTCGACGGCGTCGACAAGGTGCTGTCCGGCACCGGAACCGGTGCCGTGGACGAGGTTGACCACGCCGTCGGGCAGGCCGGCCTGGTGCATGATGCGGGCCAGGGCAAAGGAGAGCAGCGGGGCATCCTTGGGCGACTTCCACACCACGGTGTTTCCGCAGATGAGCGCAGGGATGATCTTCCAGAAAGGCACGGCCGCAGGGAAGTTTGAGGCGTTGATGATGGCACAGACGCCAAGCGGACGGCGGTAGGTGGACAATTCCTTGTTGGGCAACTCGCTGTGCACCGTTTGCCCGTAGAGGCGACGTCCTTCGGCTTGGAAGAAGAGGCAGGTGTCGATGGCTTCCTGCACTTCGCCCCCGGATTCCTTCACGGTCTTGCCGATTTCACGGGTCTCGAGGCGGACGATGTCCTCCTTGAGGTCGATGAGGAGGCGGGCCATGTTGCCGATGATCTGCCCGCGTGTTGGAGCAGGGGTGGACGCCCAGCCCGGAAGCGCCGCGTGTGCGGCGTCGAGCGCAGCATGGACGTCGTCCTTGGTGGACCTGGGGAAACTGCCCAGCATGTCCTCCTTGTTGGCGGGGTTGCGCGATTCAAACCGGGCACCGTCGCTGGCTTCGGTCAATTGTCCGTTGATGATGTTCCATCCGTTCACGGCCGGAAGGCCGTGGGGGTTTTCAACGTCGAGAAGATCCAATCCGGTCTCAAGCAGGCGCGCCATGATGGTCCGTGTGGAGGTTGGCCCTTCAAC
>DUHJ01000027.1:0-5149 GCA_013330925.1 Candidatus Poseidoniaceae archaeon
CGGCGTTGGTCAACGGCGAGGAGGCGATGACGAATGGCGTCTCGGACGTGCTCCCGGGAGGTGTCGAATCCTTCTCCGGAGAGGGCGTTAAGGAAGGCCTCGACGTCCGCTGCATCGGAGACTTGGCCGATGCTGAGGAAGTGCCGGCAAGCGGCTTCGATTTCCGCCTCCCGTCGCTCAAGGTCTTGGATGTCAGCCAAAGCATCGAGGGGAAGATCGCCGGGGTCGTAGGCGCCCACGGCAGGCTCTGCCTCCATGATCAAGTCCAGGCCTTCGTCGGCGGAGGGTGCCCGCGAACGTAGCGCAGCGTCCAACTCGGCGGCGACGTCGCCACGGGTGACGTCAACGCCTGAAGCCTGCAAGGCCTCGCGCATTTCGGCTTCGTCCTCGGCCGTCCACCCCTCTGGGTGAGCCTCTGTGAAGGCCTCGACGGCTTGATCGACGTCATCGGAGACAGCGGGGCTTGGAGCGACCACGATGCGAGGCTCAGGCTTCGGCGCGTCCTCCGGAACTGGAATGGTCAGGTTAGGGGAACCGTCCCTTCGCAGCGACCGCTTGATCGGTCCCCACGCGCCGCGCTGCATCTCCAAGACTCCTGCAATGCGGGCCTGCAGGGTTTGCTTGTTGCCAGAAACGGGCAGTTCGAGGGATTTTGCCAAGGCGTGAAGGTCCTCCTTGGTCCGTTCGTTCAAGGATTCCACGGTGAGGGACTTGGCGTCATGGTTCAGATGGAGGTGGAGCCGTTGCCTTCGGGCTCGGATGGACCCGGTTTTCTTGATCCCGAAGGCACCGAGGATGTCGCCGAGTTCGTTGTTTTTCAGTTGAGCAATCCCGTCATCGGAAAGGTCCCATGCGTCAAGCACGAGTTCACTGATCAGCCGGGCGCGGAGCAAATCCACACCTCCGGCACGGGGCAAATCATAGGCTGCAGCAATTGAACGGAGGTCGTCCAACTTGGCTCGGAAGAGCTCCTCAAGCATCACCTGCGGCGTGGTCATGGGGTCAACCTGACCCAATTGCGGCTCCTTCGGTATATGGGCGTTCGCCCCGCAAAGGGCCGGAAGGTGCCGATGCAGCACCGTTTTCCTTCAGCGGTCTTCGTCCAATTCCATCATCGCACCGTGGGCTTCGACGTAGGACGCTTCGAATTCACCCATGAATTGGGCCCCCTTGGACAGGGCAGGATGCTCACTGGTCATCGCTTGGAGCACTTCAGACCACTCTTCCAGCGCTCGAACCATGCCCGTGTGGGTGTGTTCGACCGGGAAGACACGCTCGCTCGATGCGCTTCCACGGCCGTTGGCGCCAAGCGTTTCGATGATGATCTCCACCCTGTGCCCCTTCGTCTTCAGCGACGCCTCGGGGTTGAGCATGGATTCGATGGTGTGCTCGTCTTCGACCTTTGCTGCTTCCAAGAGCAACGTGCGGGGGCGTCGGCGTTCCACGTGGATGCCGGTGATCGGTTGGAGCGATGCGGGAACCGCGGCCAGCATCGCACGTTCCATCCTGTGAGCGAGCAAGGCCCCTGCATCGCTGAGGTGCTTCAGGCCTTCATTTGGGAAACCTGAACGGCTGATGATCAGGGTCAATCCTCCCAACGGGGGCGGCACAAAGCGAGGGCGTGTGGGGTCGTCGCGGTGCAGGCCAAGCGTGTGCCTGCGAGGAGGTCGGCCGGGAAGGCTGCGGTGAAGGGAACGTGGAATCACGTAGCCTTCGAGGTCGCCGCGTTGGCGTGCATCCTCGTACCAAGCGGTCCGCGCCGCTCCGTCCATGCTGCCCCAATCCTCGACGCTTTCGTTGGGGTCAATCAGGGCCAAGTCGGGGCGAAGCCGGGTCAATTGCCGTTCCAACAAGGGGTGGTCGCAACCCACCCTTGCTTCATGGTGCAACATCTCGGGCTTGTCATCGGACACCATCACCCACGTCGGCTCTCGCCGTTGCAGGCAAGCGGCGATGGCCAGACGGGTTTGATCCATGTCGCCCCACATCGCGGCCGAAGCCACGAGCAAATCGACGTGGCCGTCGTGAAGCAGGCTGATGGCGTCGTGAAGGCTTGGCGCTTCTTTCAGGACGAAGCGAGGCTGAGCGGACGGGCCAAGCACGGCGGTCGCGTGAGAGGAGGCTCGGTCATCGTCGTTTGGAGGAAGGGCGACCAAAAGCCGGTCCATCTCACCCTCCATGATGCACCCTCGGCGACCCGAGGGCGCTCGACACCCGTTAAGAAGCCCTCCCTCGTCATCGTAGGCATGACCGGGCTCACATCAAGCCAGGTCGAGCGGCTTTCAGCCCTCAAAGACGAGGTCGACGCTGGGCTTGACGCCCTTCTTGACGATGCCGAAGCCGCCGGCGGCGGTCAAGTCGTGGCCATGGCACGTCACGTCCTCATGAGCGGTGGGAAGCGCCTGCGACCGGTGTTGTTCATGCTCTCGTATGACGCGGCAGGAGGTGTGGATCGTGATTACGTGATGCCGCTCGCGCTGGCCTTCGAACTGATCCACACCGCGACCTTGGTCCATGACGACATGAACGACGATGCTGACGAACGCCGGGGTCGTCAGACCTTGCACTTGGAGGCAGGGCCTGAGAAAGCGCTCATCGCTGGGGATTGGCTCTTTGTGCAAGGCTTTGGTCTCGGGGGGCGTTATCCAGAGCGGGTCGTTCGCTTGATGGCGGATTGTTGCGCTGACATTGCCGTCTCCGAGTTCAAGCAACTGGACCACATCGACGACTTGACCACCTCTCCAGAAGACTACCTGGACATCGTCCGTGGAAAAACCGCTGGACCCTTTGCAGCGGGTTGTCAATCCGCTGCCCTTCTCGCTGGGTGCACCGAAGAACAAGCCCGCAACTTCCGTGTTTTTGGAGAGGAACTTGGCATCGCATTCCAACTCGTGGACGACCTTCTCGACCTCCGCGGCTCACCGGACATGGGCAAGCCCCGAGGCGTGGACGTGGAGGAGGGGAAGATGACCCTCCCGTTGATCCATGCGCTGACCCTGTCGCATGGCTCGGACCGTGCGACGCTGGCCGACCTCCTCGCCTCCTTCACGGAAGACCGCTGGGACGAATTGATGGCCATCCTTGAGCGCTCAGATTCCTTGCACTACGTGGAACTCCTCGTTGATTTGCACCTCGAGCGCGCGGGTCAAGCCCTCCGTGCCGCGGGTTCGGGCGCAGCTGCCGATCTCATGGTCGGGATGCTTGCTGAAATCGGCTCAAGAACCAGGTGATTCCATGCCTGAAGTCGAACATCGAACGGTCGTCGTTGTGGGCGCAGGACCCGCCGGCACCACGTGCGCCCGGAGGTTGGCGGAAGCCGACGTGGACGTTCTCGTGCTCGAACGAAGGGAAGTGGTGGGCCATCCCGCACAATGCGGTGAATGCATCCCGAATTGGGGTGAAGTGATTGGAACCTTTGCGGGCTTGGAAGACCATCATTGGTTGGAGGAAACCTTCGACGTCCCGGACCGCATCAAACTGCATCGGCTTGACGGCATGCGCGTCTTTCTTCCCTCTGGTCACCACTACAGTTTCGAGTTGGATGCGTATGCAGGTCATCGCCCACAATTCGATGGACACCTCGCCGATCGCGCCGAACAGGCAGGTGCCGAAATCCGCGTTGGTGTGGCCCTTCAACGGCTTCAGCAACAACGCAAGTTGGGCCGGGAATTGTTGGTCACCAGCGACGGTGGCCGCTTGACGTGCGATTACCTCATCGACGCCACCGGAAGCCTCGCTCACGTCGGAAGGCTCCGTCATGGGAAGGACCCCGCATGCCGTCCTGGTGACCAAGTTCCAACCGTCTATGCACAAGTCCGTGGGAACGTTCCGGAGATGTTCGATGTCTTCCTTGGTAGCGTGGCGCCAAACGGCTATGCGTGGATCATCCCCAAGGGTCCGGACACCGCCAACGTTGGCCTTGGTGTCCGTGCAGGGAAATTGGACGGTCGTCTGAAAGATCACTTGCGCACCTTCTGCGACAACCTGGACCTCGAAATCCTCGAGGTCGGCGGAGGGTGGATCCCGATGGGTGGACCGATCAAGCGGATGGTGGACGGCAATGCCATCGCCATCGGCGACGCGGCCGGACTGGTCATGCCCTCCAACGGCGGAGGAATTTCCCAAGCCATCATTTCTGGCTGCTTTGCAGCGGATGCCGTGCTTGAACATCAGGTCAAAGGGACGTCCCTTCAGGCCTACCAAGACCGAATTTCCTTCACCTTTGGTCGTGCCCTGAAGAATTCACTCAGGAGCAAAAACATGGGGTACGCGATGATGCGAAACGACTTCCTTACGGAAAGCATCCTTCGCATCCTTGGTCCGATCGGTGGCATCAAGCGAGCCATGGAATGCGACCGTCCGCTGTGGGTCCTGTGAAGGGCGTGCAGCGCGTTCGTTCTTCCGTGTGGTTCAAGGCCCGTGCCTGCAACCTTTGTTCATGCGCCGACGCGTGGTTGACGACGAGGCCGTGAGCCCTGTCATCGCCACCGTTCTGCTCTTGGCGATTACGGTCTTGTTGACCAGCATGGTCTTCATCATGTTCCAAGGTGCCCTTTCCACCACGGAAAAATCGCCCCCTCAAGCCTCCACGAGCGTGAAGGGCCTCGAAAATGGCTTCCACGTGGTTCGACTGTCCAGCTTGGATCAAGCCCTTGACCCGGCCGCGGTCCGCTACACCCTCTACAACGCCAGCAGCGGGACGGAGGAGCAAGGATACCTCGTGGACAACGACGTTTACGGTGTGGTGGGTGCGCCTGTGAGCTTCCACGACCGTGACGCCGGCTATTCCGTGACCCAAGGCGATTACCTGGTGATCTCGTCGGCCGACCTTGGTGCCGATGAAGGTGGATGGCGCCTGCAACTCGTTGACGAGCGCAGTGGCATTGTGCTCGTGGACACACGGTTGCCTGCCATCGTGTCCTGATCAACCGCCGATGTAGGACATCTCGACGCGTTCCGACGAGGGCCCGTTTTTGGCCCCACGTTGTTCTGAGTAGGCGTCGTCTCGCTCGGTCCAAATCGTTCGAAGGGCATCACTGAGCTCCTGCTTGCTTGCACCTGACTTGATGAGCGGCATCAGCGGACTTCCTTGGGTCGAGAACAAGCAGGTGTGCACGCTCCCGTCTGCGGCCAGGCGCGCGCGGGTGCA
>DUHJ01000027.1:5463-6756 GCA_013330925.1 Candidatus Poseidoniaceae archaeon
CGCGCGGGTGCAATTGCCGCAAAATGGAGCGCTGATGGAGTCGATGGTTCCGAATTCCCATCCTTGTGGCGTCTGCCATCTGCGGGCAACTTCACCATAGGCCGTGGCTTCCAGAGGCGTCACCTCGCCAAATGATGAAGCGATGATCTGCCTGACTTCTCGGCTGGTCACCACTTCGTCCAACGCCCATTGGTTCGTGGCTCCAACGTCCATGAATTCGATGAAGCGGACCGGCACACCGAGGGGGCCAAAGTGCTCGAGCAGCGGCAGCAGTTCACCTTCGTTGACCCCTGCCCTGACCACGCAGTTGACCTTCACCCGCAGTCCGATGTCAAGCGCCTTGGCGATTCCCGCCAAGGTGGCTTCAGGGCCATGTTCGACGTCCCCCATTGCGCTATAGACCGTGGGGCTGAGCGCGTCCATCGAAACGGTCACCCGATCGAGGCCAGCCTTCAACAATCGCTCGGCGTGCCGTTCAAGGATCACGCCGTTCGTGGTCAAGGCCAAGTCCGCCGACGGGTGGACGTTTCGCAGCATGGCCACCAAAACATCGAGGTCCCTTCGCAGGAGCGGTTCTCCTCCCGTGATGCGGATTTTTTGCAGCCCCAAATCGATGCATGCCTCCACGACGTCCGCGATGTCCTCGAAACGAAGGATGTCCTCTTTCGGCAGGAAGGCATGCTCCGGTCCGAAATGTTCCCTTGGCATGCAATAGGTGCAGCGAAGGTTGCACCGGTCCGTGACCGAGATGCGCAAGTCTCGGAGAGGGCGGCCCCGTCGGTCCAGGGCCTCCATGGATTCGCGAGTCGCTTTCGGGACTTAGGGATGCCTTTGCCTTCGACAAGCCTTCATGTGCCACGGCTCCGAGGGTGCCTTGTGCGTCCACGCTGGGCACGACGATGGTCACCGACCGAGGCCGGGCACGTGCCGAACGACCTCGAGGTCTTGCGCATCGCCCCCCTCGACGCTCCTGCTGCCATCGATTGGCGCTTGCCTGCTTCGAAAAGTCACGCCATCCGGTGGTTGCTGATGGGAGCACTCAGCCGTGCTCCAACGACGCTCCATGGGGTGGACGGACTCGGCGAGGACGCGTGTTCCATGCGTCGCGTGCTCGAGCAACTTGGCCTCAGGGTTGAGGAGGAAGATGCGGCTTGGACGCTCCATCCTCCCGCGTCCTTGCGACGACCGGCCTCGTTGCTTCATTTGGGAAACTCTGGGACCGCCCTGCGGCTTGTGGCTGCTGCGGTGTCCCACCTGAATCAGCCGGTAATGCTCGACGGTGATGCGAGCCTG
>DUHJ01000221.1 GCA_013330925.1 Candidatus Poseidoniaceae archaeon
GTCAACTGAATCGACTGACTCACCCAAGGCGCATCCACACCGTTCGAATGAACGGAGAACAGGTCGAGCAGGAACAGGTGGAACTGATCGTTGGGATGTTGTTGGTGTGGATCTTGCTGTTCGCAGGAGCATCGCTGCTCATGGCCCTCATCATGGCCCCGATGGGGGCCGACCTGGACGTGCTCTCGGTCATCGGCGTGGTCGCCAGCGCCCTCGGGAACACGGGACCTGCGATGGGTGAATTTGGTCCCGCCGTAACGTGGACCGCAATGCCCAACACCGGACTGATCCTGACGGGGATCCTGATGTGGTTCGGCCGTCTCGAACTTTTGACCGCAGTCATCCTCTTCTCACCCTCGACCTGGCGGGAGCCCGGTGCACGCAAGAAGGACATCGAAGACGAAGATCAGAACAGCGTGGTCTGACCAGGATTTGATGCAACGTCGTCAGGTTGCTCCTCCTTGACGGCTGCTTCAGGTTCGGGCTCAGGCGTTGGCACGGCAGGTTCTGATTGCGCTTGAAGACGGTCGCTGAGCACCTCGTCGTAGTGACGCACCAAATCCTTGGCTGAACGTCGGCTCATGGCCAACCCGGTCAAGGCAACATGTTCGCTCGCAGACAAACCGAGGTTGAGGGACATGTCGAGGTGCTCATGGTCACCCATCGTCCCTTCCGCGTTGAGCGAGGCCGACAAAATCGGAAGCAGTTCGGCCCGCATGCCGGCTTTGCTCGCACCGCATGCCTCTGCCAGCGCTTCAGCCACGGAAGCCGTCCGGCTTGCCGTCCGTCGAAGATGGGCCGGATAACCGGTGTAGACTTTCTTTTGCACGGGTTCTGCGTTGGCGACCGACGCGGCAAGGCTGCTCAGATGCAGCGACCAGTACGAGGACCGATGTGCGGTGCTGAGGTAACGCGAGGCTGCAGCCCGGTCCGCCAAAGCAAGACTTTCAGCGGCCCGAAAGCGAGAGGCAGATTGCGTGAACACCGTCCCGTTGTTCCAGTGAACCCAATCCACGAGTTCTGCCGGATCTTTGTCGAGGGTCGCGGCATGACGCACCGCATCCTCGGCCGTTCGGGATTGGTACACTGCTCCAAGGCCGGGGAAGACGCCCATGGTGAGGTCTCGGCCACCGCTTTCGATTCGGGCACGCACGATGTCTGCGGTCAAGACACGATCAAACCCTTCGCAAAGCACCTGGAGGTCCCGAACCAAAGCACGCAAATCGCCTGGATTGTGGTTGACCAGGAGATCGAGGGCCTCGCCGTCAAAGGTCACCCCTTCTTCGCGAAGAACACGACGGGCGATGCGCCGGATGGCGTCGTTTGAGACCCGATCGAAGGTCAGCGTGATCACGTGGCGTGAAAAGCGGTCACGCGTTGAACGCCACGAGGAACCTGAGCCCCAGAGACGCATCACGTCGTTGCACGCCAGCACCACCGGTTGGCTGGTCATTTCCAACAATCGGAGCAGTTCTGCTTTGCCACCAGAGTCTCCCTTCAGGGCGTCCTTCTCGTCGTCGTCCATCAATTGACCACGAACACGGTCATCGCTGACCGCCCGCAGGCCACCTGAAAGGTGGTCGACTTCATCCAACAGGATCAGCGTACGTTGTGCGGGTTTGTTTGGGTCGTGGAAGAGCGAGCGGTGGGTGGCACCGTGCGTGGCAGCCCGTCGAATGGCCGCTGCGTTCCTGTCGTCGGATGCGTTGAGCTCAATGACGCTCCAGCCCATGTCCGCAGCCACGGCCCGCACCACGGAGGTTTTGCCGACGCCGGGAGGACCCACAAGGAGAACGCCAGGCCGATTTGGGCGACCTGTTCGCCATGAATCGAGCCATTCACGGAGACGGCTCCTCTGGGCGTCGTTGCCCTCGAGTTGTCGCTCGGAGGACGGACGGTGCCGTTCCGTCCAATCGCTCACGGGCATGACGCTCATGCGGTTGCGACGGTGTATCAACCCGCCGTCAAGCACGCGTCGAGAGGCGGTGAATCGCTTCATCAATGGAGAGTCTCGTTTGTTCCCCTGTGTCACGTTCCCTCCATGTCACGGTCCCGTCTTCGAGGGTCGTGTGATCCACCGTCAAGCAGCACGGGACACCGATTTCATCGGCCCGCGCATACCGTCGACCGATCGAACCGCTCGCGTCGTACACCGCCAACACACCACGTGACGCACAAAGACGAAGGTGCAGGTCCGATGCGATCTCCCCCATACCGTCCTTCTCGAAGAGAGGAAGCACGGCCGCATCGATTGGTGCAACGTCGTGATGAAGGTGCATTCGAACGTACAGGTCGTCGCCATCTCCTGCTTCTTGGTACGCGTGATCGATGATATGCCAGATGATGCGATCGATGCCAAAAGCGGGTTCCACCACATGCGGGATGAACCATTCGCCCGCCACCGATTCCGTTCGCTGAACACGCCTGACGTGTTCGGGTTCGACGACGGCCTCTTCGCCGTTCTCGAGTATCAAAGATGCTGGGAAAGCCGCGTCAGCCGGAAGCGATTCGACCTTGGCCTTCACCTGTCCAGCAAGGGCTCTGAAGGCTGGACCGGCTTTCGCACCGTCCGTGGTCCAGCCGTCGATTTCCACGATCTTGGGTTCGGCGTAGTTGCGCCAAGCGCGCATCCGCTGTCCTGTGGCGCGCTCGTGTGCTTCAAGGTCGTAGCAGCCGCGGTGGGCGATGCCGACGCATTCCACCCAGCCATAGGAACCGTGGAGTTCCACGTCCCAACAGTCCAACGCGTAGTGTGCCATTTCATCCCGGGCGTGTTGCCGGAACCGAAGCTTGTCGAGGTCGATGCCCAAAGCGTGCAACAGGTCGTGGGTCCGGGCCATGTACCATGCCACGGTTGGGTGAAGGATGACGCCGTTGTCCAAAGCATCCGGGATGGTGGATTGGAAGGGATCACCTTCGGCAGGAACCAGATGGACGGAGGTCGAACGCCATGGTGTGAAATCGTGGGACGCCTCGGCTTCCGGGTCGATGAAATACTCCAATTCTGCCATGTTGAATTCTCGCAGCCGGATCATCCCCTGACGAGGAGAGATCTCGTTGCGGTAGCCACGGCCGAGTTGCATCGCACCGAAGGGCAAGCGCTCACGGAAGTGGCGGTAAATGGCAGGGTAGGTCGTGAACATCCCTTGCGCTGTCTCAGGGCGGAGGAAGGCAGCACGGCCTGAGGAACCCGCACCGATGACCGTGTCGAACATCAAATTCTCAGCCGCAATGGACGACCATTCGGTGGCACCGCATGCTGGGCAGGGCGGTGAGGCCTCGTCCAAGAGGGCCTGAAGTTCGCTCATGGAGAGGGCATCGGGATTCGGATGATGAGCCTCGAGCATCGTGTCGGCGCGGCTTGCTTCGTTGCATGCTTGGCAGACGGTCATAAAATCGCTGAATTCCGCGACGTGCCCGCTCGCTTCGAGCACGGCAAAGGGCGTGACGGTCGGACAGGAAATCTCCACCACGTCGCCCTGACTCAACCAATGGTCTCGCCAAACGTCCTGAACTTTGGCACGGAGACGGCCGCCCACCGGACCAAAATCGTAGAGGCCTTTGGCACCCCCATGAATCTCAAACGCGGGGAGGATGACGCCACGTCGCCGCAGCATCCCGGTCAAACGCTCGAGCCGGCCCATGACGTTCTGACCTTCGACCATGCCTCTTGGCTCCTTCGCAGGCCCTTGAAACCCTCGGCCAAAATTGGGCGTTGGACAGGACTCAAAAGGTCGGCCGCTGACCTCCGGCCATGGGCCAAGCCATGGTGGGCATCACCGACTCGGCCTGCACCGGGTGTGATCTCTGCATCCCCTTCTGTCCGTTCGAAGCCTTGCTTCCTCTGGCCGAGAACCCTGAGGGACGGAGCCATCCCAAACGTCCGGTGATCGTCGTTGAAGCCGCATGCGTCGGCTGTTTGTCGTGCATTGGGTCCTGCCCGACCGGAGCCTTGCACGAGGTCCCGCTGCCGCCAAGCAACGAAACCTCTCCTCTGCTCGACCCTCCAGCACCTCCTGAAACAGAGCCTGTCCTCCGCTGGGGGCGCCGCGGAATCGGATGGGCCTGAAGCCTCAACCATTCCATTCGTTTATATACGTCACATCCACGAGGCCACGGCACGGGCGTCGTGAGAAAAACATGCCAGAAATCACTTACCTCGATTCGTTCGATGATACGGATGCCTTGGCGGCCCGTTTGAGCGAACCTGTTCGACGTTGGTTCCTGGATACATTCCCAGATTTCACCGACCCGCAGAAAATGGCGATTCCGGCCATCATGGAAGGCGAACACCTCCTGCTCTGCAGCCCAACCGGTTCAGGAAAAACGCTCACAGCATTCCTGACGGTCATCGACGACCTGGTCCGAAAGGCACTCGATGGATCGCTCAAGGATCAGGTGTACTGCATCTACATCTCACCGATCAAAGCCCTCGCCAACGACATCGAGCGAAACCTGCTCGGGCCACTCGCTGAAATCAAAGAACGATACTTGCCGGACAGGGCCAAAGAAATTCGCGTCGGGTTGCGGACCGGAGACACCTCCCAATCCGACCGGCAAAAGATGCTCCGAAAGCCTCCGCACATCCTCATCACCACACCAGAAAGCATGGCCATCGCGGTTGGGTCCTCGAGGTTTCAACCGATCGTGTCCCGCGTCAAATGGATGATCATCGACGAATTGCACAGTTTGGTCCCCACCAAGCGTGGCGTGCACCTGAGCCTGACCCTCTCTTTCCTCGACACCTTGCTGAAAGATCCCGTGCAGCGGATTGGAATTTCAGCAACGATGGAGCCACTGGACACGGTCGCGGAATACCTTGTGGCCAGCGACGACCGAGAATCGAGGGGCGAAGATCAGCGCATCATGGTCGCCAAAATTTCTGGGTCCAGGGAGCTCGACCTCGACATTCTGATCACCCACCCACGTTTCGCCGACCGTTCTGTGGCGCAGACCCTGGAAGCCAACGTCGAGGCCATCGCGGACTTGATTTCGGCCCACACCACGACCTTGGTCTTCGCCAACACGAGGAAAATGACCGAAACCCTCGTTCAACGCCTCAGGCCCTTCCTCGGTGAACTCATCGCCGGCCACCACGGATCGATGGACAAGAACATCCGACTCGAAGTCGAGCGGAAGTTGAAGTTGGGCCACCTCCGTGCTGTGGTGACCTCCTCATCGCTCGAAATGGGGATTGACATCGGTTCGGTTGATCTCGTCGTTCAGGTCGGTTCACCGGGAGACATCGCCACCGCACTCCAACGAATTGGGCGAGCAGGCCACCACGTCGGTGGAATTCCCCGCGCCCGTTTCTTGCCTTCTTCGGTGGACGATTTGCTCGAATTGGCGGCGTTGCAAGCCGCGATTCAAACCGGAGACATGGACCGTCTCTCGTTCCCGCAAAACTGCCTTGATGTGGTGGCTCAATTCCTGATTGGCTTGGTCATCAACGAAGAACTCGACATCGACGAGGCCTACGAAATCGTGGTCAACGCGTGGAGTTACCGAAACTTCGCGTACGACGATTTCATCGAAGTCCTCGACCTGTTGGAAGACGAGCGTCGCATTTGGGTGGACTGGGAAGAGAACACCTTCGGAAAGCGTGGCTATTCCAGGATGATTTACTACACCAACATCGGGACCATCGCCCCTGACAATTCCTACCTGGTGTTCAACGCCGAAGGTTCCATCCTCGGAAAATTGTCCTCGTCCTTCGTTGCCAGCCTCCGCACCAGCGACGTCATCCTCCTCGGCGGTTCGACCTACCGAGTCAACAACATTCAGGGCACGCGGGTCAACGTCAGCAACGTCACAGGATACCGTCCAACCGTGCCCTCTTGGTCCGGTGAAGCACGATCAAGGTCGGCTGAACTGTCGTCTTCCCTGCTCGACCTCATCGGCCGCTGTACGGTTGCTCTCCGACGAGAAGTCGATCCACGAACGGTCCTGAGCGAAGCCTATTCGTTGGGCCGGGATTCGGCCGAAATCATTGCACGTCATCTCGAGGAGCACGTGCTTACCACCTTCCAAGTGCCGGACAAAGACCGCATCTTGGTCGAACAAATTGTCGGCGGCGCTCATCCGACCTACCTCGTCACCACCTGCCGTGGTCGAGGGTTCAACACCGCCTTGGGTTACTTCATGGCGGGGCTGGCCGAGCGCGCGAGCATTCCGGTCATCGAGATGTCCTTCGACGAGAATGGACTTCTGCTCAAAACCGCACAAGACGTTGATCCCGG
>DUHJ01000162.1:0-911 GCA_013330925.1 Candidatus Poseidoniaceae archaeon
CGACGTAGCTGAAGTCCCAACCTTCGCCGCCCTCAGCTTGCCGGGAGAAGAAATCGGGCACGGACCAGCCTTCCCCTGCGAGGGATGAATATGCAGCAGCCATGCGGTGGGCCTCGGCAAGGCCAACGCGGTTCATCAGTTCGAACGGACCTTTGGCCCAGCGCAGACCAACCTTCGCTCCGCGGTCCACGTCTTCCATGGAACAGACCTTCTCGTCCACGATCTGGGCCGCGACGCCGAAGACCACGCCGAGCAGGCGTTCGCTGACGGCGGCGTAGGTGGCGTCATCGTAGGCTCCGTCCTCTTCGATGGGCCACATGTCCCCGGCTTCGACCAACGTGCGCAGGTTGCTTGCCCCGGTGTAACGTGGAGTGCCAAGCTGTTCGGCCAGGTAATCGGTGGAATGGAGGGCGATGGGTGGCCCGGTGAGGTTCATCAGGCCAAAGGGCCCCAATCCAATGCGGAAGGCCTTGCACGCAATGGCGTCGATTTGGGCTGCGGTGGCAATGCCTTCCTCAAGCAGCAAGCAGGCTTCGTTGAGCCACGGCACGAAGAAGCGGTTGACCACGAAGCCTGGGCGGTCGGCACAGACGATGACGACCTTGCCGAGGGTCTTGCAGTACTGCACGGTCCGTTCGACGGTCTCGTCGCTTGTCGTTTCAGCCGGGATGACCTCCACCAGGCGGTTTTTCGCAGGGTGATAGAAGAAATGCAGACCGACAAACCGGTCCGGACGCCCCGTGGCCTCTGCGAGCGCGTTCACGGACAACGAGGAGGTGTTGGACGCGAGGATGGTGTGCGGTTCACACACGTCGTCAAGCGCAGAAAAGACGGCCGTCTTGACGTCAAAGTCTTCGAAGACCGCCTCAATGACCAGATCCGTTTGTGGCGCGGTGTTCTCTGTACCAACC
>DUHJ01000162.1:1244-8709 GCA_013330925.1 Candidatus Poseidoniaceae archaeon
CTTTGACGCGGCCCTTGATGGCCGCCACTTCGTCTTCGGAAAAGATGCGGCGTTCGACGGCTTCGTCGAGGAATCCAGCGATGATGCCCTGTCCGCGATCGACCCAGGGTTGCTCTCTGTCCACCATTTGAACATCAAAGCCTTCCTGAGCGGACTTCTGGGCGATGCCCGAGCCCATGTTTCCTGCACCGATGATGGCGACGCGCTGAACAGGTTCCATGACCCCTCCGAACCGAAGGCGATTCATCAATCCACGGACGCCCCGAGCCCCTCGCCATCAAGGCGGCCAAGTGCCGTACGGAGTGCACGAGCCTGAGCATCGAACGAATAGCGCTCCACGTGCGACAGCAGGGATTCGTCTGCTGGCCTTGGTGTTGCTTTGGTCCCATCACTGGTGCGCTGTGCCCATGTGGCGTGAACGTCGCTGATGGCGTCGGCCCATGCATCCACGTCGTCGACGGGGAGGCGGTGCTCCAGTGGAACCATGCTCCCATGGTTGGGCATGTCGGCCACAAGCACGGGAAGTCCCGTGGCCATCGCTTCGACGGGAGGGTAGCCGTATCCCTCGGCCGCAGAAGGGAACAGCAAGGCTTCGCAGGCTTGACGAAGACGATGCAATTCGTCGTCATCCACGCGCCCAAGGAGCGACAAACGGACCTCCGCCGCCTCCATCGCTTGGGTCAAGGAGCGACGACCTGCTTCGGTTTGTCCACCGCCAACACGAACGACATGGAGGTCACGTCGAACGTGTTCGGGACAGGCTGCGATCGCTTTGGCAAGGAAACCCATCCGCTTGCGAGCATGATCGTTGCCCACCACAAGCAGGGCGCACCCCTCCTCCGGAGCCTGCTCCTGTTTCGGAGCGTAGCGTTCGAGGCTGATGCCGGTTGGAACGTGCGCAACGGGTACCTTTGGGAACATCTCGCGGCAACGCTCTGCCGTCGCTTCGGAGACACAGATGAGCAAATCCGCCCTTTTCAGGCCTCGTCGTAGGCGGCGAAGGTCGAGCCTGCGCACCAGGCCGCGTCGGCCGCTCCATTCCTTCATCGGACCGTCAGCGAGCGGAATGATGCGTGGTGCGAGGATGAACAGGTCGTGCACCATGACGGCTTTGGCCACGTTCCTTGGGGCGCGCCGCGGCACGAGGTGGGCCTGTTCTTGATCGGTCACCAGCAACACAAGTCGACCGCCTTCCTTGGCGCGCTGCTTGAGGCGTTGGCGAACACGGCGGGGATGGAACCACCACCTCCGGAGCAGGCGGCGAGGCGCAGATCCGCCAAGCGGGTGGTCGACCTCTGCACTGAGGCTCCAGCCTTCGACCTCGTTGCTGGCCAACAAGCGAACCACTCCGGCGTGGGACGCGCCCAAACCTGTGTCCCGACCGAGGGCGCCGCCTCGAACGACGAGCACATGGCGGTCCATGCAAGGGGAGCCTTGCGAACCGGTTTGAAGGTGGCCCCTGTAAGGTATCATTTCCAACACCAGATTGAAACCGTTGACCGCTGCATTCGGCTTGAGTCCGATGCCGAACCCCCCCCGTGACCTCAGCGCTGGCTCCATGAACGATGTCAAGGAGCGCATCGATTCGACCATCGAGCACGGGTCCTGCATCCGTGACATTCTCGCTACCCACACCGGCGACGGGCCGGCCGCCATCAGTTGGGAAGTCCAAGCCGCCGTTGAAGCGTTGGACGTCTTCGGTTCCCGGTGGACGATTGAGATCCTGACCGCGCTGTACATCGCTGGACCCGCGAGGTTCAACCAGATGAAAACGCTGCTCGACGGGATTTCTTCACGCACCCTGTCCGACAAATTACGCCTGCTTGCAGACCGTGATTTGGTCATTCGAAAGGTCGAGGCAGGACCGCCGGAACGGGTTCGGTACGTGCTCTCCGACCACGGTCGAACCTGTGGGCGGTTGCTCTCTCCGTTGGTGGCTCATCTCAAGATCCGCTCTGGCGCCCTGCGCACCACGCGTTGAGGACGCAGGTGAAGCGAGCCTTCAGATAGGATGGGGCGTTGTTTCCCTCTGTGCCTCTCCTTCAACAATGGGTGCGACAGCGCCCTTGGATTGCCGCCGGCCTCGCGGTCAGCGCGACGGGATTGGCGGGCCTCAGCGGCGGTGCATTGGCCGCAGCAGGCGCCCTCGGCCTCGCCGTGGGTGGCATCGCGGGCTCTCGTCCCGTTGACGACGCAACCCACCCGCTCCGACGGCGAATTTTGAGCACCCTTGAGGACCATCCCGGTTTGTGCTACCGTGAACTCCAACAGAGCCTCGGTGCAGCCAACGGCACGCTCCGTCACCATCTCGACGTCCTGCAAGGGGCGTCTCGCCTGACCGTGATGCACGTGAACGGACGGACCTGCTACTTCGCCGGCCCCCCCGAAAGCGTGGAATTGCTGCAGGGGCAATTTGGTATGCACAGGGCCGCGGAACGCTTGCCCATCGGCCTTTCGCTCGTCCAACGCTCGGTGATCCTCTCCATTCGTGAAGACGGCGAGCCGAAAAGTCAGTCAGATCTGGCCCGTCGCCTCGGCCGCACCCGGGCGAGCGTGCACTCCGCGGTGAAGGTGCTTCAGCGTCGCGGCCTGTTGCGTCAGGACAGCCTCACCCTTTCCCCGCACCTTGAGCACGACGAAGCATGGCGTGCAGGAGTCGTGTCGGGTTTCAGCGATGAACCCTGAATCGGTCCCTTCTGGGTCGGTGGGAAGCGCACGCTTCAAGTGCCCTGCTGCTCGGCTTCACGATGAGGTTCAGCATGTTCAGAGCAAGGGTCGTCGAAGCCCCTCTGCCCACGGCACGACGGGACCTCGATTCCCTCGTGACGTGGTTCATTGACGCCTTCGCCTTAGTGCGGCGCTCTGGCCCGGCCTCTGCAGACGGTGGACGAGCCTCTCCTGTGCACCGGTTGTTGCGAGAACACGTGCTGGTCGACCCACAAGGTGCATGGGATGCGGGTCAACTTGCGGACGATCTTGGGTTGGCTCCGGCCTCGCTCAACCACCATCTGACCCGACTGGTCGAAACAGGCCTTCTGGGACACACCGATGAAGGCAAAGGATGGCGCAGGTACTACCTCCAGGGCGGCAACCTTCGTGCGGCCGTCGAGCGCGTGCGCATCAACGCTCGACTTGTGACCGGACAACGCTTGCAAGCTTTGGCCCCGGCCTGGACCCGAAGCGGTGCACCGCTCGACCTCGACCTCGGAGAGGAAGACCCCTTGCCCTTGTCGCTTGGAATGGCAGACCTGCGCCCCCCCACCGCCGAGAGCGGTGCCGATGCAATGACCCTGTGGATGGCAGATTCTGGCCTGCTCGGTGACCGCCCCGGTGCTGAACTCAAACAGAGCTCTGCCTCACATCGCCTGTTCTTGCTGCTGCTCGAACGCAACGCCCCTTTGTCCACCGACGAAGCGGCTGAAGCGGTGGACGTGCCGGCGGCACGTGCCGGCCGTATCCTTGAGCGATTTCGCGCAACGGGCATGGTCGAGCGTGTACCGAGAACAGACCGACTGGCGACCTCGCTGTGGTCGGCGATGATCACCCAACACGAGCGACGAGGTACGGATTGGCTGCTGCTCAAGGGCGGTTTTCAACGCCTGCTCAACGAAACGCAGCAAAGCACGCTCCTCAAGGGCCTCGAAAAGGGGGCACTCCGTCCAGAGGACGTGGCGAAGGCGATGGACGGACTCAGCGCCCAAGACCAGATGCTGCTCCTGAATTTGCTTGGAGGGCGCCTGGCAATGGGGCACCGCATGGCGGGAAGCACCCTCGAGCAGGTCGAGCGTCGGGTGCTTGAACGGTTGGAACGTAGCCTCCGTCGCATCGACCGCGTCGCTGAACTCATAGACGAAGCCCTTGCGGACAACCCAGCGTGACGGGCCGCGTTCATATGGAAGCGAGACGAGGTGCAACCATGAGTGCGGGGCCATGGGAGCCGCTCGGGCCGTGGCAAGGTGAACCCCGTTCGCTGATGCTCGCGCCCATGGCGGGGGTCACGGACCTCCCCTTCCGCCTGCTCGCTCGTGAGTGCGGGGCCAGCCTTGCGATCACAGAATTCACCAATTCAACCGCTCTGACGCGAGAAGCCACCACGTCCTGGCGGCGCATGGAAACCCACGACATGGAAGACCCGTTCATCCCACAGATTTTCGGCGGTGACCTGGACGACATGGTCACCGCAGCGGGCCTTCTTGAGCCTCAGGCGAGCATCATCGACCTCAACTTCGGGTGCCCGGCGCCAAAGGTGACCCGCGTTTGTGCTGGAGCGGCACTGATGGGCCATCCGGACATGCTGTTGGACATCGTCCAAGCGGTTTCAGATCGCGTTGAGGTCCCGGTCACCGCCAAAATGCGACTGGGGACTGGACAAGGTCCCGACAGCGTCCTGGACCTCGTTGACCGCTTGCCTGAGGCCGGTGCACAGCGGATTTGCATCCATGGGCGCACCCTTCGCCAGCGCTACGCAGGGGTGGCCGACTGGGACACGATTGCCGAGGCCGTCCAACGAAGCACCGTGCCGGTGATCGCCAACGGCGACGTGGTGGACGCAAAGTCGGCTGCGGCGTGCTTCGAACGCACGGCTGCCGCTGGCGTGATGATCGGCCGAGGCGCCATCGGACGGCCGCAGGTCTTCGGTGAAATTCGTGTGGGGCTCGGCTGGATGGAGGAAGAGGACCTTCCTTGGGTGGCGGCAGATCCAGAGGCTTGGGCAACGGCCAACGAAATCGAACGTGCGTTTCGAACCCGCGAATGGTGCTGGTCACGTTACATCGAATTGGCCGACATCACCACCGGCTTGCGCGCCAAGTGGATGCAACGTCATGCGGTGGCCTTCACCAAGGGTCTTCCCGGTGGCCGAGCCGTGCGGGCAGCGATGCACAATCAACTGGACGAGCATGCCTTCGCGGCATCGGTGGCGCGTTTCCTCAAGGGCGAAGAGGCCCAATGAGGCTCAGAACGAGGATTGCCACTCTTCGATGTCTTGGGTTTCTGCCCAGGACTCGTCCGTGGTTTCGCCGCGGATTTTCAGCACTTCACGGGCGAGGAGCCAGTACACGAGTGCCAGCGAGCGGCGACCCTTGTTGTTGGCGGGAATCGCGATGTCCACGTTGCGCAGATTGTTGTTGGCGTCAACCAGACCCACGATGGGAAGACCGGTGTTGACGGCTTCGATGAGGGCCTGCTGGTCGGCAGCGGGATCGGTCACGAAGAGGACGTCTGGCTCAACGTAGGAGCTGAGCGCAGGGTTGGTCAGGCTGCCTGGGATGAAACGTCCAACGGCGGCGTTGGCGCCGATGGCCTCGGCGAAGAGGCGGGCGGGGCGCTGTCCGTATTGCCGGGCCGAGACGACCATGATGCGGCCGGGTTCGTAGCGGCAGAGGAATTGAGCGATGAGGCGGATGCGCTGGTCGGTGGTCGCAACGTCAAGCAGGTACAGGCCATCGTCACGAACGGTCTGAATGAAACGAGCCATGTCGGCGCTCTTCTGTTGGGTGCCGATGTTCACGGCATTCTCTTCGTAATCGGAGAAAGGAACGAGAAGCGCGACATCATCGGACATTCGAGAAACCTCAGCACTCGCGCGACTTGAAGCCTCTATTAAACCGCTTCGCTGCGGCACACCTCCTTTGGTTGACGCCGTCAGGCGAATCAGTCAAGGCCTGAACCACCTCCCTCTAACCGTTCCATGCCGCCAAACGAGGGGGAAAACTCGTCGCTGCTCATCAGCGCAAGCGATCTCGAGCGGCACACCTACTGCCCATTGTCTTGGCACCTCTCGAGGGAAGGCGTTGGAGCCGAGGGCGACGCGGTGCAGGAGGGCGTTCGCAAGCACGCGGAAATCCACTCCTCCATGGAACGTGCCCGCCAAGAGCGCCAAGCCTACCGTCGTTCGGCGACCATCTGGTCATGGTGGTTCACCGTCGTGTTGGTGTTCGCCCTTGAGAGCTTCATCGTCTACAGGTTGCTCAACAGCGAAGCGGACCCCGTTGAGATGGCACGTTTCCTCTCCTCGCTTGCCCTCAGCGCCCTCCTGGCCGGCTTGGTGCTCATCTTGCTGCCATGGCGTGAACCTCTGAATTGGTCCATCCCAGACGCGTCCAACGAATTCGAATCCACCGGCGTGATGCCAATTCTGAATCCACCGGACTTCATCGGAGGTTGGTTCCAAGGTGGTCGTCTGGAAGCGAGTTTCCTCCTTGCTTCCATCGTGTTCGGACTGCATGCACTGGCCTTGGGCACCTTCCTCGACGCGGGCAACGCCTCCTTTGTCCTCGTGATCTCTGCCTTCCTCTGGACCGGGTTGGCGTCCTGGAGGCTGCAGGTGCTTCTCTTGGCCCACCAGACCTCGGAAGTTGCTCGGGCCAAGGCTGGGTTGGATAAACGGACCGAAGTGGTCTATTCCGACGATGAGCAAGGGGCTGGCTTGCTGCAAGACCCCAAGACCGGGCTCAGAGGAAGACCTGACCAGATCGTGATCGTTGACGGCGATTTCATCCCTGTCGAACAAAAAACCGGGAAGGTCCCACAACGGCCGCATGACTCGCACCGGATGCAACTCCTGGCCTACTTGCACCTCGTTGAATGCGAGACCGGGCGAGCGTCACCCTATGGCGTGATTCAATATGGGCAAGAGCACGTGTTCCAGATTCATTGGGACGACGGTGCTCGGGAGGACTTGCACGCGTCCGTCACCGAAGTCAAGCGCCTGATGGAAGAAGGTGGAGCAACACGCAACCACGACCGCATTGGAAAGTGCAGGAACTGCTCGCGGCGGCACGCCTGCCCAGAACGGCTCGACGCCTCAGCATAGATCCTCAAGGGGATACTCAATGCAATTGCGGTGAACGGTTACCACGACGTTGAAACTGTCCTTGAATTGGTTCGTGAACCCTTCACCCCAGCCGGTGGCGTCCACCGTCAAGGTCCATTCCCCACGGGGGAACACGGGCTGTGGAAGAAGGCTTTCTTCTGGAGGGTTGGCGTCCTGACAGACCTCGGTGGACCAAGCAACGCCAGCATCGGCGTCGGTCAGCGTCACCTGCACGTTGCGCAGGGCTCCACCGGCATCCAAGCAACCGATTTGGTCCGAACCGACGAAGCTGGCTTTGAAGTACACGTCAATTTGGATGACGGATTCGTCCACGTAGAAGGAGGATGAGTTCTCATAACGCTGAGGGATGGGTTCCGAGAAGGTCTTGGAGAAGGCCACACGATCGTAGACGGTCACGATCTCAACCGGGTCCCGCTGCGCTTCGAGGAACTCACGCGCGGGGACCAATCCAATGCATCCCCCAAGGGTGCTGCTCAACAAGAGCACGACGAGCGCCATGACCGTCGGCCGGGACCTCATGGCCTTGCGGTGAGGGCGACGGTTGTGAACATGTCGTCGATGCTCATTCGAAGCTGGCACCACACACGGAGCACGAGGTGGCATCCGCAGGGATCTCAGCACCGCAGGCAC
>DUHJ01000021.1:0-3424 GCA_013330925.1 Candidatus Poseidoniaceae archaeon
AGAATCGGGCGCAAGCCGCGGTGAAAATCGAAGCCTGGTGGGCTTGAGCCACGTCTTGGAACACCCACGAGGCCTTGCGTGGGAGCCAAGCACGCCATGTTGCCGACCGCCGGGCGTCGCCGAGGACAGGGACCAGCCCGGGGCGCTGGTGTGCCAGACGCGTCAAGTCGCGCAAACACCGTGGAGAAAGGTCCACGGCCACGACACGGCCGGGCGCGTCCTGATGGCACACGATGTCGTGGATGTGGCTGACCGTGGTGCCATGACCGGCACCAAGGTAGAGCACGTGAGCCCCGGGTGCTGGAAGCAAACGCTCCGATGCTCCTGCCGTCCGAAGCAGACCTGAGGCCACCTTGGAACGTCGTGGATCCCATCGACGCCACTCGCCACCCTTCACCTTGCGAAGGGTTTCACCGTACACCGTTGAGTGGGGACGGGCGGACCACGTCCATGGGCTGCTGCGGTCCATGCGAACCGCATCGACCAGCGCGCGACCAGGAGGCTTTCCCGACCCACCGGCCAAGGTCAACGCCTCCCGGGCCGCGTCGGGGGACGAGGGTGAGCGGCGCGGATGGCGAGCACCTTGGCTTCGACTTCGGCCACGTCTTTAGCGGTCAACGGGGTGCCTTCGTAGGCGTCGAGGCGCGCTGCAATGCTGCACCGACCTGCAAGGGTCCGGGCGACTTTGCCCCTGACCCATTGTGGAGAGCGCATCACCCAAGGATGTGCGAAGAGGAAGCCGTGCTTCGGTGGAGGTGAACCGGTTTTTAGATGGGCGAAGAAGGCCTTCTCAGCACCGAGGATTTGCACGGTGCTGGACGGCAACTTTGCGAGTCGATGACGTCCTCCCGCACCGACGCTGAGGCGTGCGGCCAGCATGGGACCGATCAACATGCTGAGGCTTGGCAGGTGTTCCTCTGCAAGCGTTCGCAACGCGGCCTCAAGCCGGTCCAACCGACCTTGAACGTCCACGGCGGCTGCCCCGTGATCGCGGAGGCTTCGCCATTCCGAACGGGCGGGCATGTGCGCCGGTGGCTGCAACCCAAGGTGACGGGCGAGGCCGCCCAAATCATCCGCTTCCCCAAGCGCTCGAGCGATGCCCTGACGGTCACGGTCAAGGTCGAGGTCAGGAAGGAAAAGCCCGAGCCACTCGACGAGTCGGGACAAACGAACGTTGCTGGCTTGACGCACCTCTTCCATGGCCCGATGCAGATGCTCGAGTCGACGATCAAGGTCGCCCGCGGCGTCAGCGACACCACGTTCCGCCATTCGAATGGCCGCCTGGTCGAGGAAGGCGAGGCCCTCTTCGGACAATTCTGGAAGATTTCCTTCGCCCACCGGTTCGACGACGGCTTCAGGAAAACGTTCCAAAAGTTGCGCGGCCTCGGCCGTCAGGCGCCCTTGGGCGACACGGTCGAGCCGCTCCACGGCCCCTTTCACGCCGCCCTCGCCGGTCCAGCGCAGACGGTCCACCTCCTGCTCGTCACCGTTGACGAGGACGGCGACATACCAATCGTGGAAGAGGTGCACGTCGTGACGAGTGGGGCATGGGCCAAGACCCTTCGCTTGAGCGAGCGTCCCTGCGAATGTTCTAAGTGGCGGGACGACAGGCCTCCGTCATGTTCTGTCCGAAGTGTGGGACCTTGTCTTTCCCATCCCCGTCCGGCGACATCGCTTGCACCAACTACAAGTGCGGATACACCGGACCCGCAAAGCTCGTCGTGAAAGGCGCAGACGGGAAGTCTGTTGACCTCTCAAAAGCCAAGTCGAAAACGGCGGCGATTGACCGTGAATATGAGGTCATCAAAGACTCGGACAAGGCGCGTGGCGTGTTGACCCGCGGCAGTTACCTCTGCCCGAAGTGCGATTGCGATGACGTGTATTCCTACCTTGAACAAACCCGTTCCTCCGATGAGCCGGAAACGCGCATGCTCACCTGCAAGGAATGCGATCACGGCTGGCGCGAGTACTGATCACGCATCGCCCCGCCCAGACCGGTAGGCCTCAAGCACGGCTCTGGCGATGGCTTCCGGATCGTTGACAATGTGCCGATCGATGACCGTGGAACCCACAAAGGCATCCCCGGCAATGACAGAATCTTGCATGGAGAGGGCCTTTCCGTCGGACCGGGAAGCCTCCTGTTCCATGTCGCTCTCAAAGCGTGTCTGAGCGGCCTCAAGCAGGACGATTTCGGCGCGCCGCTCGACCAAATCATGCTCGAGGCGCGTGACGTGCCGCCGGGTTTCAGACAATTCCTCCTCGAGGGCCGTTGCTCGAGCGTTGGCTTCGGCCACTTGGCGATGCACGGCGTCGAGCACCTGTTGGAAGGAGGCGGGGGTTGAGCCTGCCGCAACGGGAAGGGAGGGATCCAACCCTGGGTTGAGACCACGGCCCTGAGCCAGCGGCACCGTGGGTTGGGGTTGAGTGGCACCTTGGGTGAACACCGCAGGGTACGCGAGGATGTATTGCGTCACCGGAGCAGGTCGCCATTGTTGACCACGGCGGAGACGCCGCCAACGTGAACCGAGCGCGAAGGACTGGAGCCAACGTGCCAAAAGATGGAACTCAATAAACCCCAAAACGATGGCCAGCGTCAGCAACGAAGGTTCGTCGCCGTAGTACAGGATGAGGTCCCAGAGCACCGCGAGAAAAAACCCGAAGAGGAGGACGAGCACCCCGAGGCCAAGGGTTTGTGCCCACAGGGCACCACGGTGAACGTTGGCGAACGCCTCGTCAGACATGCGAGCATGCACGCGCACGCGTGTGAAGTATGGCATCGTGATGAGCAACACCCCGATCAGGAGCGCGAGCGGGCGGGTCACCCAATAGCCCACTTCGAGGAGGGAGGTTGCGTCGCTCATGAGGTGACGCTCCGTTCCACAAAGGAACTTTCACCCGGGTCGAACATGAAGGTATCGTGGTTCAGTACCCTTCTTGTTCGACGCGAGGAGCGAGGAAATACTTCACTGAGCCGCTGCCGTCGCTGAAGGTGAAGTCCATCGCCAACGGGAAGTTTTCACCGAACGCGATGGTCACGCTCTCGATGCTGCTGAACACCTTGCCGAGGGGCACGAGGTAGGTCAAACTGTACTGGGACTTGGCGGGGCTTTCACAGGTGATGCCTTGGAGTTCATCGTGGCCATACACGACGGTCACGGAATCGTTGGGACCTGAAACGTGGATGGTGAACTTCTCCTGATCGATGGACAGGGTCACAAGGTCGCCGACCTGGCGGGCCGCACGGAAGGCCTGAGCAAGTTCCGAGCCGCGGATCGTGACGCTGCACGGCAGGTCAAGGTTGGGAAGGTTGGGGGGATTGAGCGTGTTGTTGTCGAGGGGGCGGGAACTGCGATCGATTTTGCCGAGGTTCATCAGCACGTCTCCCTTGCCGTCGTAGGTCATCGAAATGATGTCATCAGCACCA
>DUHJ01000021.1:3723-7236 GCA_013330925.1 Candidatus Poseidoniaceae archaeon
TCGAAATGATGTCATCAGCACCACCGAGGCTGATGAGTTCCTTCAGCTTCTTCATCTCAAGTCCGACCATCGCTTCCTCGACTTCCCACGTTTCGAACGCGACGGCGTCGACGTCAAGTTTGACCATCGCGACGTGCGAGGGGTCAACGACGCGGACGTTCAGTCCGTTTTCGCTGAAGTCGAAACGAGCCTCTTCGACCACGATGCTGATGGTGTCGGCGATGCGGGAGAGGAGCTCTTGTCGAGCGGTAACGTTGAGCATGCTATGACCTGATTTGCCTTGCTCCTTCGACGGCTTATGAACATCACCGGACGCAGGGGCGGAGTCCTGCGAAGTGAGCCGCAATTCTAAGAGGGGAACCACCACGGCAGAACGTGGACGAGAACGAGGCGCGCATCGGCACCGCCGAACCCGTGCTTGGGCCGGACGGTCAGCCCTACAGCGTCGCAGTGTTGGTGCCAACCATCAACAACGCCGACGAACTTGACGGCGTGCTTGCCCGGCTGATGCGCCAAACCTATCCTGCCTACGAGGTCATCGTCTCCGATTCAAAATCGAAGGACCACACCCGAGAGGTCTGCGAAAAGCACGGCGTCACCTGGTTTGACGACGACTCGACCAACCGTGCCGATGCCTGCACCAAGGCACTCGAAACCATGGACCATGACCTCGTGCTGTTCACCGACGACGACACCGTTCCTCCAATGGATTGGGTCGAGAACCTCGTGCGCTGGTTTGCCGACCCGGAAGTCGGTGGCGTCGGAGGCCCAAATTTCGCACCTGATCACGATCCCTTCGGGGCCAAGTGTGCCGACGTGGCCTTTTGCACCCGTTTCATGACCGCGGGGACCCGGTATGGGGCACGCCCGAAAGGCGAGTTGGTGCCGATCACCCACAACCCCGGCGTGAACTGCGCCCACCGGATGGCCAACCTCCGCGAAGTGGGTTTCTTCGAATCTGGATGCATCGGTGCTGAAGACGTCGTGCTTGACGCAAAAATTCAGCGTGCTGGCCACAAGTTGTTCATCGACCCGTCCAACGTCATGCCCCACCGACGTCGACGCCCCTTCAAACCGTACATGAAGCAGATGCGAAACTACGGATACACACGAATGGTGGCGAACAAGCGCTGGCCAGAGATCGCAGCATGGTCCCACACCGCGGTCGGGCTGTTCCCTTGGCTGGTGGTCGCGGCCACCTTGGCCTTGGTCGTAGGAGCGTCCACGGGAGGTGCTGCCTCGGACCTTTGGTTCACGTTGTCCGGCCCGTGGGACCTTTCCCGCATCGCCTTCCACGGCACTTTGGGACTTGCCGCGGTGTACGTCGCCATCGCGTGGCTTGGGGCAGCGACAGGAACAAGCCCGCACCGCTCGGTCGGTACCGTGGCCTTGGCCCCGCTCTTTGTGTTCCTGGCCCACTGGGCCTACGGCCAAGGCGTCAACAAAGCGTGGCGAGAGATTCGTCGCACCGGTGGAGCCGCAGGCGTCGGTCGCCAAATCGACGACCGTACGCGGACCATCTGACGCAACCCTGTTGGTCTGCTTCGCACGGTTCAACGTTCGATGGCAGAGGACGAGAAGCCTCGCTTGAGCGACGAAGAGGAGATTTGGAGCGCGCTAAGAACGGCCATTGGCGCTTTGGCGGTGCTGGACTTGGTCGCGATGATCGTCGTCTCAGAGGCCATGGAGGACACGAACTGGCAAGGCATGAGCGTGTCCGTGTGGGCCATCGTCATCGGGGTGCCCATCTTTGCGCTGTTGAGCGCGCTGACCTTGTTCGGCGACCGGATCATGCTCCGGAATCAGCGGTGAGGGCTTCACCCATGTCACCGGTCTGAATGGTCCATTGGCTCGCGTAGACGCCGTTGACGTCGAGCAATTCGTCGTGCTGACCGCGCTCAACGATGGCTCCGTCGACCATCGCGAGGATTTCGTCGGCGTTGCGGATGGTGGACAAGCGGTGGGCCACGGCGATGGTCGCGCGTTGCGCATTTGTGGCCAGAAGGTTCTCCTGAATGCGTCGTTCGGTTTCTGCGTCCAAGGCGCTGCTGGCTTCGTCCAAAATCAGCAAACTCGGCTCCTTCAGCACCGCACGAGCGAGGCTGACGCGGGCACGCTGCCCACCCGAGAGTTTGCTGCCACGGTCACCGACCATGGTGTCCAGACCGTGCTCAAGGTCCTGCACGAAGTCCCAGGCCCCTGCGGTCTTCAGCGCCGCTTCGACACCCTCGATGTCGGTGTCGATGTTGTAGCGGACGTTGTCCTCCACCGTTCCGTGGAACAGGAAGGGCTCCTGCGACACGAATCCAATGGCGTCACGAACCGAATCCAACGTGAAGGAAGACACGGGTTGACCGTTGATCAGCACCTCTCCTTCGTCCGGCGTGTAGTAGCGCATCAAGAGTTTCAGAATCGTGGTCTTCCCGGCACCGGTGTGGCCCATCACGCCGAGGAAAGCACCTGCCTCGACCTTGAACGAGATGCGAGAAAGCACAGGTTGCGATGTGCCGGGATAGGCAAAAGTCACGTTGCGGAATTCGACGGATTGGATGCCCCCGGCCAAGGGTTCGGCGCCCGGTTCATCGACGATGGTCGGCTCGAGGTCCACCGCTGCGAAGACGCGCCGAGCTGCGGCTTCGCCGCGCTGGAGTTGGTTCACCAGGATGCCGAAAATGAACAGGGGCATGGTCATGCGCGTCGAAATGAGCAAGAAGGTGACCAACTCACCGGTCGTGATTTCTCCTGATTGGGCCAAGCGGCCTCCGGCCACGGTCAACAAACCGAAGGCAACCCCGGCGATGGCGTAGATGCCGGGCAGGAAGCGGTTGCGTTCTTGGCTCGCACCAATGGCCTGATCGCGGTATTCGCCGGACTCACGCTGAACGCGGTCTGCCTCCCACGATTGGGCGTTGTAGGCTTGCACGACCGCGATGCCAGAAATCAGGTTCTCAAGCACCGAGGTGATGCCTCCCGTGGATTCACGTTGTTTGCGGTACCTGCGCTGGACGCGTGTCGAAAACCAATACACCAATGGGATGATGAACATGAGCGGTCCGAAAATGACGGCAGCCAGTTTCCACGACATAGAGAGGAGAATGATGAAGGCGAAACCGAAGGTCACCAAAATGCGGATGATCGAGGTGGACGAATCCGCCACGACGTCCTCGAGTTGATTCACGTCAGAAGACAGAACCGACATGATTTGGCCGGTTTGGCGCAGGTCGTAGTAGGACGCCTCCATCGCGATGAGCGACTTGGTGGCGTCCATGCGAAGGTCGTGCTGAATTTTGTAGCCCAAGGTTTGCCACGAATATTCGGAGATGCCTTGGAAGACCGCAAGCATCACGAAGGACACGAAAATGATGACTCCATAACCCACGGCGGGCTGTGGGAGAGTACCGATGAAGTCTGCAATCGGTCCAAATCCCGCGATGCCACCTCCCGAGGTGAAGTGATCGACCGCCCAACCGATGGCGATGAACGGGAGAAGGTCGGCCGCACGGGCACATGCAT
>DUHJ01000090.1:0-967 GCA_013330925.1 Candidatus Poseidoniaceae archaeon
CCCGGGATACGAGATGCCGGGCTGCTTCGATTCCTTGTTGGCCAAATTGTTGACCTGGGGCCACGACCGCGAGGACGCCGTCCGTCGCATGCGAACGGCCCTCGACGAGACGGTCATCACCGGTGTCGAGCACCTCATCCCGTTGCACCGCCGCATCATGGACGAAGAGGACTTCATCGCACGCGACATCACCATTCGATACATCGAGGAGCACCCCGACCTGCTCGGATGAGGCTCTGGGTGCAACGGCAGCCTTAACCGAACATGTTCGGTTTGGCAAGCATGGGCACGCACCGCCTTCGCATCGAGGTCCGCCTCCCAGACGGCCACTGGGCCGGCGACGTCACGCGTGCAAATCCCACGGAAGTGCTGCGCATCGAGAAGCACATGCCCCTCGCCCGCGGGCGCGGCACCGCTCGAATTTCTGGGGGGCCTGAACTCTACACGTCCATCGACGTCCACCCGAAAATCGAGGCCCTTCGTGAACTCGACCAGCGTCATCCATCGGTGGACATCAGCGCAGGTGGCGGAGGTTTTCTCCGCCCACTGATCGACGTCGGGGTGATTCCAAACACCCCCTTCGAGGTGCGGGACGGTTGGGTGGAATGGACCATCGAATGCACCCAAACCAAGGCACGGAACCTCATCCAACGCTTTCGAGAAGACGGGCTTCCGCATCGCTTGCTCTCGACCCGAAGCAGCAGCACGGAATTGCTGACGCCCCGCCAACGCCAGGTGTTCGAACTTGCCTTGAGGGAAGGCTACTACGACGTCCCCCGCCGCACGAGCATCACGGAAATGGCCCGCTTGCTCGGCGTCGCCAAGTCGACCCTCTCGGCCCAAATGCACCGGATGGAATCTGCAGTGATGCGCACCTACGCCGAGGACATCCGCAAGGTGCGGTGAGTTGGGCGAACATGTCCACACGAACATGTTCGCCATGACCCCAAGGGTCACCCCGCCCTCC
>DUHJ01000090.1:1369-4178 GCA_013330925.1 Candidatus Poseidoniaceae archaeon
TTCGAGCGCGCATGGCTTGGCGACTTCAACCTCGACGTGCTCTTCGATTGGGACCGTGCGGGCGACGTCATCGAATTTGGTGACCTGGCAGGACGCCCCAAGTGGGAGCGGGCCATGCAGGTCCCTCAACAGAACATGCGCGACGCCATGATCACCATGATCACCGTTCAAGGCGACACCGAATTTGCGTCCGTGGAACAGCAGCGCCACCTCCTGGCAAGCGCCCCCACGGAATACGACCGCTACGCTGCGGCTCGAATCATGGCCGAAGAACAGCGCCACGGGTGGCAGATGGCCTACCTCCTGATGACCTACTTCGGTCAGCAAGGACGCCGTGAGGCGCAGAAGCTCCTTGAGCGCAACGCACAGGACGGCGACCGTCTCCTTGGGGCCTTCAACCGCCCCATGCCGCACTGGCTGGACTTCTTTTGCTACACCATGTTCGTGGACCGTGACGGCAAGTTCCAACTCGGCATGCTCTCCACGTCCGGCTTCAAGCCCTTGGCCGCCTCGATGGGTCCAATGCTGAAGGAAGAGTCCTTCCACCTCGGCACCGGATCCAACGGCCTGCGACGCATCATCACTGCAGGAGTCGTGCCGCTCGACATGCTTCAGCGTTACATCAACAAGTGGGTCGCAACGGCGCACGACTTGTTCGGCGTCGACGAATCCTCGTCCGCTGAATGGGCCTACGTTTGGGGCATCAAGGGCCGCTGGGACGAGCGCAAGAAGCAGGAAGAAGGCGTGGCCCTCGACCGTGACCATCTCAACGAAGAGGCACGTGGCCACTACCACCAAGAGATTGCAGACGCCGTGAAGGCGCTTTGTGGCTACCTCCCCGAAGGCGCTGCCGACCTCTACGTTCCTCACGAGAACTTCAACCGCGACATCGGCGCCTTCGCCAAGGGACGTTACACCGTCGAAGGTACGTTGTTCGAAGGCGATGACGCGGCATGGGAGGCTTACCTCCGTGCCGTGCTCCCCACCCCTGAAGACGAAGCGGCCCTTCCGGCCATCTTCGACCAGGAATGGATCTCCGAAAAGCCGCTCTCCGCACGTCAGCGGGCGACCGGCATCGGCGCCTCCGCTTGATGCTCGGCGAAGGAGGAATCACGATGATTCCGGTCGAGCTGTACGGCATCAACGCCAAGCGTTGCGAACGCCTGTACGACGAGCTCCCGTTGTTGGTGGAGGACATCGAAGACGACGACGCGTACGGCGAAGTCCTCTACAGTGCCCGAGAAAGCAACATTCTGAGCACCGTTGAGCGCGCAGACGCATGGGCCGACGCACAACCCTTCGTGTGGCCGGATGACGTTGCGATGGAAGTCAAGATGGCCCTCCGCAGCGCACGGTATCCGGACGTCGGTCTGTTCGAGCACCTGATGACGCTCGATGGCGTGGATGCCGTCCGCATCTCCCGGTGGGCGCACTTCGTTGCACGGGTGTATCCGATCTACAGCGCAGAAGCCTGTGCCGCATTGGAAGCGATGGACCTCCCGACGCCGTTCAAGCCTGACGACATCGCGTCCTATGGCGTGTACGTGTCCCGCATCGAGGGGCTCAAGAAGCACGCACCCGCCGCCGGCCTGCCGGAGATTGGGCTCCCCCGAGCCCGTGTGCTCCAGCTTGGCTTGGAGCGCTTCGAATGAACCACGCAGGTCTACACGTTCGATTGTGGCTCGTCGCCGCCTTCTGGGGCGTGGCGTGGACCGCCGGACGCGTGATCGCCACGGAGATGGACGATTGGCCGGTGCTCGGAGCGTGGCTTCGGTACCTCATCGCCGTGCCTGCCTTCCTCCTTTGGTTGCGCTTCTCCGAGGGATGGTTCGTTCCGAGCATGCCCCAATGGCGCCGCTTGTTTTGGATTGGCGCCTGCTCGACCTTCCTCTACCAGGTCCTGTTCATGTACGGCATGGGATGGACGGCGGCCGGCGATGCTTCGTTGATGATCACCCTCAATCCGCTGTTCACCAGCATCTTGGCCGTGATCGTCCTTGGGCACCCGATGACGAAGCAGCTTGGTGGTGGACTGGCCCTTGGCCTGCTGGGCATTGGCGTGCTGTTCCTGGCCTCTCCCAACGTTGACCTTCCCACGTCCGAGCGGTGGCTCGGAAATGCCTTCATCGCGGCATCTGCACTGGCGTGGGCGACGGCCACCTTGTTGATGAGGCGCGCCATGGACGTTGAAGAGGCTGAAAGAGACGGCCCGATGAGCCCGCTCCAAATCACCGTCTGGTCCTCGGCCGTTGGGTTGGCTTTCCTGACGCCATGGTCCGCCTATGAAGTGAACACCGGGGGCTGGCCGACCATCGAGTGGTCGAGCCTGCTGTCCATCGTCTTCCTTGCGCTGCTTTCGACGGTGCTGGCTTACGTTTGGTTTGCCGAGGGCGTCAAGCGCATCGGACCAAGTCGAACCTCGACCTACGTGTACCTCGTGCCCATCTTCGGAATTCTGAGCGGCTACTTGCTCTTGGGCGAGCAACTTGGATGGAGCCTCGTGATCGCTTTGGTGCTCATTTTGAGCGGGGTAAGCCTGGCGCAACGCTCAACGAAGGCCTGATGGGGCGTCGCTTGACCCATAGGGGCATGCAGATTTCGACCGTCGCCGTGATCGGAGCCGGAACCATGGGCGCCGGTATTGCACAAGTGTGCGCCCAAGCCGGTTGGCGCACGCACCTCCACGACGCCCACCCCGACGGCCTTGTCGCAGGCATGGACCGCATCAACGCCTTTTGGGACAAGGGCATCGCCCGTGGCAAGACCACGGAGGAGCAGAAGGCGGCATGGTCGGTCCACCTGCATGCGG
>DUHJ01000109.1 GCA_013330925.1 Candidatus Poseidoniaceae archaeon
GAACAAGAGTTGCAACGCTTCGGTGACGCCGTGACAGACGTAAATGTCGTCCGAGGTGGCCGGCCAGCCTTTGCTTCGCTCGTCCACGGCAACGGCCTCTCGTAGTTCTGGTAAGCCATAGGACGGAGAATAGCCGTTCATTCCGTCACGCACGGCTTGTGCATAGGCCTCCACCATGTGAGGAGGGGTCGGCAACCCAGGGTAGGCGATTGGGTCACCGATGTTGAGTTTCAAGATCTGGTGACCTTGTGCTTCAAGGGCCGTTGCAGGTACGACCACGTCACGGATGGCGTATTCAATCGACAAGGCCCTGGAAGCGGCACGGACCTCGTCACCGGACAACTTCATGCCCCCATCATGTCGTCCGCATCGAGGCCCGCGAGCATCAAGACACGTCGAAAGTGAACGTCTTCCACGGGCTGAATGGAGAGGCGTTGCCCCCTGCGGATGAGCGGCATGCCCTCAAACAAGGGGTCAGATTTGATGGTTTCAAGCGACACGATAGAGGGGCACGCGACGACAGGCTCGAGGTCCACCATGCTCCACCGCGGATTGTCTGCGGTGGCTTTTGGATCGAAATATTTCGAGGTGCTGTCCAACGCCGTGTGGTCGGGGTAGCCTTCCCTGACCACCTTGGCCACCCCTGCGACGTGGGGAGGTTTCGTGTTGGAGTGGTAGTACAATACGAGGTCTCCTTCCTTCATCTGGTCCCTCATCATGTTTCTGGCCTGGTAATTTCGCACGCCGTCCCAATGGGTCCGACCGTCAGCCACCAAGTCGGCGTAGGCATACACATGCGGTTCAGACTTCATGAGCCAAAGCCCCGTCATGGGGCGTGGGGTGCCCCCACGGTCATTGAAACCTCGCTTCACCACGCGTCGCCCGAACGTTCCACAACAACAGCGTCGTAGACGATGTCTTCGGCTTGGACGATGGCTTTGCCGAGGCCGAGTCTGGTCGCGAGGGCTGAACGACCACCAACGGTGGCGATGCCCGCTTTTTCGAGGGCGACGAAGATGGCAGGCAACAGCACCAGCGCGCCTGCAGCGGCCACCCAAAGAAGGATCAAAATGACCGTCAGGAAAGGCTTGATCTCCGGAATCGGAATCTGATAGGCCGTCATCATGCCAAGGCTGGTCACGGTCGCAGCTTCGGCCAGCGACATCCCGGTTCCAACCGCTGCGACTCGAATGGCTTCGATACCTCCGCCCAATTCCCGAATACGGTTCGCAATGTGAATGGAAAAGTCAACGCCGACACCGACCAAGATGGAACCGATCATCACGGTCACAAGGGACAGCGGCACGTCGAGTTGCCACATGACGAGCCATTGCATGGCGACGGTGGCGATCACTGGTGACGTGGTGAGCAAAGAGTAGCGGATGTCTCGGAAGACGATGGCCAGCGTGATGATGGTCAGCACCACTGCAAAGCCAAGCGACTGCCATTGCGAGCCCACAATGAGTTGGTTGACCTCGATGGCGGTCGCGGCGACGCCGGTGATGTCCTCAGCATACTCACCTTTCGGGCCTGCGAAGGCAGCGGCCTGAATGTTGATTTGATCCACGCTGACGCTGGTGTCCGCCACAGGGATGAACGGCATGTCCACGAGGATCAGCGTTCGGTCGTAATTCTCGTTGATGAACACCTGAAGGGTTTCCTCGGTGATGGAAGCGTAGAACACGTTCAACAGGAAAATTTGCGACTGACGGTCACCTGGCATGTTGTATTGCGAAGGATTCGTCAACACGTCCCAAAACGAAGCGTCTGCAATGATCTCTTGGTTGAGCAAGGCGGAAGCCGTGTCTTTGATTTCTTCAGGAATACCGGGCGTGTTGTCAATGAATTCGGCAATCGGTGCACCGGAGATGGAAACCGCCACACCCGTGGCCTTCATCAGGAACACAATGGACACCGCTGAGGCATTGTCGACCTCATTGATCTTGGTTTCAAGCACTTCGATCTGTTCCAAAATTGCAGCCGGATCGTCGTTTGATGAATCTTCGTCGTTGATGTCCCCCGTCACGTTGGCGTGGACCAGCACCATGCCGACTTGACCGGCGTTGAATTCCTTGCTGTACTGTTTCATCTTGATGACGGACTGCTCGTCTTCGGGGGCCATACCGAGAAGGTCGATGTTTTCCTCAACGTTGGCTTGACCGATCGTTGCAGACACCAGTATGAAGATGAAGAACACGGCCAAGACCGCCCCTGAACGACGGACAGGGACCTCAACAAGGACGTGGAAGGGTTTGAGCGGAGGGTGCTTCGGTTTCTCGAGGTCCAGAAGAAGCGTCAGGTTTGGCACCATGAACATCGTCAGGATGTAGACGACGACGATACCCCCCGACAAAGCGATGCCGACGGTTTGGATGGGCGCCATCGGGGTAAACACCAACGAAACAAACCCGATGACCGTGGTGACGGCCGACAAGAACACTGCCTTCCCAGTTGAGGACAAAGCTGCCCGAATTTTCTCTTCCTTCGTTCCTGTCTCTTCCGCGTAACGGTTGGTGATGTGAAGGCCGTAGGACACGCCCAACGCCAGCAAAATAGGACCGACGATGATGACGGTCATGGTGACTTCAAAATTCGTCCAACCAAGGATCCCCATGGTCCAGAACACTGCACATAAGGTCGGCAAGCCAGAAATGGCCACGACCTTGATGCCTTGGAAAACGCGAATGCCGGTCAGCCCGGTTTGCAAGAGGTCGCAGTGGAATACGAACAATCCAAGCGCGACGAAAACGACCGCCATTGGGAAGATGTCCCAGAAGAGTTGGAAGGAAAATTCCGTCACTGCGTTGGTGATTGGGACCGGCCCGGTCAGGGTCATGTTCAAGCCAAGGTCGTCCCATGTGCACAGTCCAGCACTGGCATCAGGGTCCCCATTTTCGTCGAAAAGACACGGGCGATTTTTCGTTGAGATGTCGTCCAACTGACCTTGCGTTTCCTCGATGATTTGCTTCGCGGGCTTGTTCTCGGTCACCGCGATGGCCATCACGGCACGGTCCAGAAGAACGTCCTCGTCGTTATCGCACAAGCCTCCATCCAGGGTGCATGGGTTGGTGTTTCGAGCCAATTTGTCGAGACCTGGCGTGGGTGTACCGTCGTCTTCGTACATCTCACGCACAATGAGGTCGATGGTGGCCTGCGTTGGAATGGCCCTGGCTCCAACGTCGGTGGAAGCCAACACTTCGTTCAGCGCTTGGGCCGCCGTCCTCGTGGCGCAATCGTCGGTGTCGGGGGGACAAGCGGATTCACCGAGTTCCTCAATGAGGGCCGTACGAACACGAGGGGCACTGGAATTGACTTCCTTAATCACGGTTGACAGCGAGAGAATGTAGATGACATCGTCCAATTCAGCGTCTGAGATGTAGGGATTCAGGGTCTCCTCAACGTAGCTGATCTCCTGCAGGATCCGCTGATCCGTGATGTTGTTGTTGTTGGACTCAATGTAGATGACCATCACGTCCGTGGTCCAGTCTTCTTCGACCATCGAAATGAGGGCACTGACCTCGGAACCATCGGGCAAGTACACCTCCATGTCCCCGTTGACGTTGAGGGCAGGATTGTCCGGGTCTCGATCAAACTGCGTGTTGTCGAGGAATCCGGAGTGGGAGACGAAAAACAAGGTCATGCCAAAGAAGGCCAGCACGGTCAGGAGAGGAAAGCGTGTGATGACGCCGATGGCTCCTGTGCGCTGCCATTCCCGCTTCAGGCTTGAAGGGGCATCGAGCATGGCGTCGACCGCAGATTTGGCGTCGAAATTCTTCACTGCACCGCTGACGTCGGAGGCCCTGCGCGACATGGATGCACGGCCAGCCCGCCGCAGAGCAGAGAGACGCCCTTCCGTGGCGGCATCGCCACCGGTCGGCCCTTCTTTCGCACTCATCCGGTTCATGGTCCACCGACCCCGTTTGAAAGTCTGTTGCCGGTGCGCATGACAGAACGCTCAACACCAACACAATGGGATGGCTTGAAGACATGCGACCCGAGGCCAAACCGCCCTCTGGGCAAGGTGAACCCGATGCCCACCCCACGACTCAACGAGAAGCGGTGGAGCATCGACCTCGAAAAGCGCATCCAGGAAGCGCATTACAGCGACCCTGACGCGTACAACGCACGTTACGCCTTCGATCCCCAGAGCGAACGTGAGCCCTTCGTCATCGATACGCCTCCTCCCTATCCTT
>DUHJ01000139.1 GCA_013330925.1 Candidatus Poseidoniaceae archaeon
GTCGCGGAACGCTGGTTGACCCGTGCGATGACCCTCGCCTCGATGTGGGTGCTGTACCTCGTTTCCGCAGCCTTTGAGATGGGCATGTGGACCAACGACAATTTCGACGGCTCCTGGGGCGCTGTGGTTTGGTTCGGCATCACGTTCTTCATCGGCCTCGGCATCTACTCCATCGCCACCCACAATTCCTGGGGCGGTTGGTCCAACCGTTCCGATGACGCGCCAAGTGGCGCCCGCACCTTCTGGTCCGCACACTGGTCGCAGGTCATGATCGCGGCGGCCTTCTTGGTGGCCTTCGTCATCCGAAGCCAGTGGTACATCATTCCCGCCATGAACGGGTACGGTACCGGCGATTGGGACCTCACCGGGGGTTCTGACCCATGGTACATGAAGCGCGTTGTGGACTACATCATGATGCAAAACGCGCACCTGGTCTTTGACGCAGATCGCTTCTACCCGCTCGGTGGCATCAACCCGCGTCCACCCTTGTTCGTTTGGTCGATCGCCCTGTTGGCGATGATCCTCGAACCCTTCCTCACGACCCCCGAGGACGCCGTGTGGTGGGCGATGGTGTCCATCCCCGCCATCTTTGGTGCCCTGACCGTGTTCCCTGTGGCCGCCATCGCTCGTGACCACGTCAGCAAGCCCGCTGCCGTCGTCGCCGCATGGCTCATCGCCATGATGCCCGGTCACATCTCACGCTCGACGTGGGCCAACGCGGACCACGACGCCTTCGTGATGTTCTTCATGGCGCTCGGCTTCATGTGGTTCCTTCGCGCCATGGCCTCGGGCGGCGACGAACGCCTGACCCGCTCCACGGACGCCCGCCCCTACAGCGTGCTTCGCGCCTTTGGCGACGTGGCAACCCATCGCCGCTTTGCCGTTGCAAACGCTGCACTGGCCGGCGTTGCCTTTGGCGTTGTGGCGCTCGGTTGGAAGGGATTCGTCGTCGCACCGTCGATCCTGTTCGTGGGCTACGTGTACATCGTGGCCACCAACATGTTCCGGAACAAGGACAGCACGACGCTGAGCATGCTCATGCTGACGATGTTGGGGACCACGTTGCTCCTCTCGATGCCCTTCTACGCCTACCCCGGCATGGACCTCGTCTTCAGCGGCACCGGATTGCAGCCCTTGCTCTTCGTGCTCGGTTTCACGGTGGCCATCGCGTACGTGACCACCGGATTCCGCGACAAGCCGTGGCTCCTCGTGCTCGGTTCCTTGACGGGAGCCGCCGTGGTGTTCGTGGCCGTGATTTGGTTGCTTCAATTCTTTGAGCAATCCAACGCGTTCAACGTGTTGTTCACCGGAGCAGGCTACTTCACCAAGACCAAGATTTTCGGAACGGTTGCTGAAGCAAACGCGCCAGACCGAGGTTTGCTCTTCGCGTCTTTTGGCCCGATTGTGTTCATCCTCGCCCTGAGCATGGGCATCATCGCGCTTTGGCGCGGGACCCGCCAGCGACGTCATGAGCACATCTTCATGGCCACCTGGATCCTTCTTGCCATCTTTATGTCGTGGACCGCGGCTCGTTTCATCTTCAACGCCACGCCGGCCATGGCCGTGCTCGGCGCTTGGGGCGCCGTCGGCCTCTGGGGCTGGTCCGGCACCAAGGAAATGTCGCGAAAGATGCGTCGCCACGGTGTTCGAACACCTGCAGACCGCATTGCTGCGACCCGCAAGGCCGTGTGGCGTACGCCACAGTTCAGTGCGATCATGCTCGTCATGATCATGCTCGGTGGCCAGCACATGACCTACGGTCTCGACGCCGGAATCCCCGGCTCCTCACCCGCTGAGGACGACATTGACGAGACCTTGTACAACGTCATTCCTGACATCCTTCGTTGGGACCAACTCGCCGGCTTCTCCGTGCTCAACCCAACCAACTACGAAGACGGTGGGATGCGCTACCTCGGTTCCTTTGGCAGCAGTTTCAACCAACAGGGTTGGAATGACGCCTACGCGTGGCTTGCCGCACAGGACAGCAACGATTCGTATTCCGAAAAGCCCGCCTTCGTCTCATGGTGGGACTACGGTTTCCAAGCCTTGACCTCCGGTGACCACCCCTCGGTTTCGGACAACTTCCAGTCGGGTATCCCTGCGACCGGAAACATGCTCCTTGCCCGCGGTGAAGCCGACCTCGCGGCCATGTGGTTTTGGCAACTCGCTGAAGGCGACCGTATGTATGCGGCCGATCGTGGCTACGAGACCACTTTCACCCCGTCCTTTGACGCGGTGCTGAGGGCTCACCTTTCCGACGCTCAGTACGACGCATTGCTCGACATCAACGACGGAACGGAGTTCACGGACGCGACCCGCATCGTCGAAGGAGAAGAGAAGGAATTGAGCCTTCCAATCGAGGTGTTGGACGCCTCGTTCCGCGTGATTCAAACCAACCGCGACACCGTGATGACGCAGGGCTACAAGCTCAACGACGACGGCACCACCAGCAGCGATGAGCGCTGGCGCCTCTGGAAGGACGGTGCCATCCTCGCCTGTGTTGAGAGCCTGGCCAGCGGCTGCGACGGAAGCGATTTCACCTCCCAAGAAGACGCGAACCGCTCCTTCAACAACAACGTGAGGCTCACCACCGACACGCAATTCGAAGTCACGCACTACGTATTTGGCGCGTATTGGTACACCGCCGACCTCGCAGAGGAGTTCAATTCGGTTTCGACCCACATCCACCGTTCCA
>DUHJ01000111.1 GCA_013330925.1 Candidatus Poseidoniaceae archaeon
ACATCGGCGGGGGTGCCCTCTTCATCGAGGACGCCGTTGGTGATCCACATCTTGCGACCGTTGAGCAACCACGTTCCGTCGTTTTGCTTGACCGCGTTGGTGGTCAATCCGAGGACGTCGGTTCCTGCGTCGGGTTCGGACATGGCCATCGCGCCGATCCACTCGCCTGAGCAGACCTTTGGCAGGATGCGTTCTTTTTGTGCGTCGTCACCGTTGAAGGCGAGGTTGTTCACAAACAGCATCGCATGTGCGAGGTAGGCAAGGGCAAACCCTGGGTCCGAGGCGGACAGTTCCTCGTGGACGATGCAGACCGCAACAGCATCCAGATCTGCGCCGCCATAGGCTTCGTCTGCCGTCAGGCCAAGCAGGCCCAATTCACCCATGGAGCGCATCAGGTCGAGGTTGAATCGTTCCAACCGGTCGTGCTCATGCGCTTGAGGTTCGACGTGCTCTTTGACCCATTCACGCACCATCTCACGCAACATGAGATGGGCTTCTGTGGGGTTCGCGAGATCATTGATCACGGTGCTCACCAAGTCTCCCGACCCGCGGTCGCCATTTCAAAGAAGCGACCGCTCCGTCCGGAGGGTCACGGGTCTTGGGGGGCCGGGACCTTCGGCACGCCGAACGGTGTTTGGTCGTGCTTTCGTGTCATGCTCCAGCGCATGTCACGGAGCAGCCGTTTGGTGCCGGACAGCACGAGTTTGAACGAGCGCCACGGATGGCGCACCGCGTTGACAGGCGAGCCCAAACCTCGGAAGGGGAGCAACCATTGTTCCATCACACCCTTGGGCATTGGTGTGTCGATCCCGTAGGTTTGTGGTCGCGCGTCTTTGGGCATGTGGTAGGTGCGGAAGATCATGTCCCACACCGGGAGGAAGGTGGAGTAATTCGACCATCGTGCCTCCTCATGGTTGGAATGGTGCCAGTGATGGAATTCAGGCGTGATGATCAGGCGGTGGAGCAAGCGCCACCGAAACCGAACGTTGGCGTGAAGGAACAAGCCGGTGATGGCCTGAGCGACGGCAAGAACGCCACCAAATTCGGGTGAAAATCCTGCGGCGATCAAGAACACGAAGGCGGGCGCCAACAAGGCTCCATCCAACGGGTGAACGCGAAATCCAGAGACCCAATCCAAATGCTCTGTGGAATGGTGGACCTGGTGAAAGCGCCAGAGGAAGGGCACCTCATGGTGGAAGCGGTGCGTCCAATACACGGCGAGATCGAAGAGCAAGACGCCAAGCACCAAGCGAGGAAGTTCTGAGAGTTGGTCCACCAAGGGTCGGAGCAACAGTCCTGGAATCCACATCAGCGAAAGCACGGCCACCACGACCACGACGATGGTGGCCAGCACACCGTTGACCGGGAGGAGGAGCGCGTGGGTCATGTCCGAGACAACCATTGGACGTCGCAAGGGTTGCGCGTGACGAGGAAACAATTTCTCGAAGGGCACGACAAGGACAAACAACACCACCAGCACGCCAAGAGGACCGAAGGCCTCCAAGGACCATGCCCAAGCCAATCCCCCGATCAAAGCGAGGGTCAACATCACGCGGAACACCAGCGGAGTCGGGGCCAAATCCTCCTCCTCCCGCTGCTTCCGACGTTCCACGGCTTCGATGTGAGGCGTCATCGCGTCGAGGAGCCCTCCTTCCACCGTGGGCACGATGAGCTGGTCCTCGTCACCCATGAACCGAAGACACAAGGCCCGCTTTTGTTGGTATCGTCTTCTCTCGTCGCGCACCACAGAACATCGAACGCCAAGCACCTCGTCTCGACTGAGTCGTGGGCCCATCATCGGCATCATGAAGACCGGCCCGGACCTCGTGAGCACGTGTCGAGAATCAACGACATCGCCGACTCCGGCAGCGACCTCCTGTTGGTCGTCGAAGCACAAGGTCCGCTCGCAGGCGCTCCCATCGTGCTTTTTTCCGTCCTTTTGTTGCTTCAAGGTCACCGTCGCTTGCCGGTGACGGCCCTCGCCATTGGAGCGGTGACGGGTTATGTGCTCGCCCCAAACCTACTGAGCATGCTCCAATCGGTGGGCATCGATTCGCCGTTGGACATGGCGCAGAGCCAGCTGGCCTGCGCCGCGATCATCGGCGTCCTGATGGTGTCGGTGGCGCAAGCAAGCCTGCGGATGATGGCAGGTTTGCTGGCCTTCATCGGCATCACGGCCGGCGTACAGGCGCTCTATGTGCGCGGCATCGACATCGAGCAGGGTGAGTTCATCCCCATCATTGCCGCGTTGGTCACGTGGTATTTCACGCGGTCCGTGCGCAAGCTGTTGCCGACCATTGCTGCGGCAGCCGTGGGCTCAGTTGGGCTTCTGGTGGGTGTGTTCATTCTCCTTGAAATGCCGGTGATGACCCTGCATCCTGGCGCCTCGACCACCGTGTGGTTCGCCGTTCCGATCGCTGGGGTAAGTTTCGTCTACCAGCACCGGGCCGCCAAGAAGCGTGCCTCGAAGAAGGAACTTGAGGGCTTGATGAAGGACC
Organism: Candidatus Poseidoniaceae archaeon; assembly: GCA_013330925.1. Lineage (GTDB taxonomy): Archaea > Thermoplasmatota > Poseidoniia > Poseidoniales > Poseidoniaceae > MGIIa-L3 > MGIIa-L3 sp11892u. Next base: position 2,499 of record DUHJ01000111.1, read on the forward strand.
CGTCGATGAAGAACTTGAGCGACGAACAAAAGCGCGAAAGGGCGCTCGAAGTTCAAGCTCGCCTCAAGGCCGGCCGCAGCGTCGGCGGTGGAGGAAAGGTCGGAGGTCGAGGCAGCGGCAGCGTCCGACGACGTCGTGATCCCCTCGAGCAGTACCTGACGCCCTACGGCAAGTCCGTTCTGGACCGTCAAGCCCTCGAAGGTGGCCGCAGGCAACGACGAGAGCGTTCAAGACCGACCTCCATTTCAGACGAAGCGTGAACCTCGCTGAGCGAGGTACGGTGAGCAGCATGCGCACGATGGCCCTCCTTCTGACCACCATGATGCTGACCCTGCCGCTGGCAGGTTGCCTTGGTGGCGAAGAGGCCGAGCCAGAGGCGCCCACGCCCACCGTGTGGGACTTCGAGCGTCCCGAATTGACCTGGTACCACATGCCCGACGCCGTGGACGCGTGGGGCAACGACAGCCTCGGCCTCGAAGGTCGAAACGCTCCATTCCATGCCATGGGCACCTACTACGGCATCGGCATGTCGACCTTCGAGCCGACGATGGGCATCACCGAGTCGCAAACCCTCTTCATGAGTTCCTACGGCAACGGACCGGGTGGTTCCACGGCCGTGGTTGCCTGCGATTTGATCGGCATGACCACCGTGTTGGATTATTCCTGCGAGAACGTCTACGATCCACTGCTGCCCATCGCGAACTCCAACGACCCCTACATCTACGTCGACCCGTGGACCAGCCGCATCATGAAATTCGACATGCACGCCTTGCTCGGGATGACCGTTGAATGGTCCGATGACGAAGGCTCATCGTGGAACGGTCCCAGCGTGGCCACCCAGATTTACTCCGTCCAAGACCACCAAACCATCGCGAGTTCGAACATGGAAGCCCTCTTCCATCCGACCACCTGGATGTTCTGCATCAACGGCAACGCGCCTCACCCGCTCTGTTCCTCAAGCCAAGACGGCGGCGCAACGTGGGGCCCAGAAACCTCTGGCGCGCCGGTGACCTGCTCCTCCGGTGGCCTCTCGGCGCACCTTGTCGGCAGCGTCGACGGGAACTTCTACCGTGGCAACAAGGGATGCACGGGCGAAGGCTACTCTGTGTTCCGCACCACCAACGCGGGCATTTCGTGGACCGAACACCCGCTTCCGACCTCCGAAACCGGCACCGCAGACACGTGGAACGCCGAAGAAGCGCAGGTGGAGGTCGATTCCTCCGGCAACGTCCACGCGATGTGGATGGGCTTGGACGACATGCCCTACTGGTCGTATTCACGTGACCAAGGCACGACGTGGTCCAACGCGACCATGATCGCACCGCCCATCGGCTTGACCGGCACCGGATTCCCCGTGGTCGTGGCCGGTGACGCCGGCACCGTCGCCTTCGGCTACGTCGGTGAAGACGCCCGGGAAGAGGAAATCTGGAACGCCTACCTCACCTATGCGACGGACGCCTTCAACGAAACGCCGCTGCTGACCACCGTCCAACTCAACGCGATGGACGACCCGATCGACACCGTCGAGGACTGCGGCTACAACCGCTGCGGTGGTCTCGGTGACTTCCTCGACATCCGGGTTGACGCTGAAGGGCGCACCTGGTTCGCCCTGGCCCACAACATCGGAGGCGCGAGCGGCGCCGATGTCGGCATCTTCGCGACCTTCCATGAGGGCCCCAG
>DUHJ01000167.1 GCA_013330925.1 Candidatus Poseidoniaceae archaeon
CACCCGTTTGCAACACTGCAGGCAACCCCGTAGTCAAGTCGTTGTTCAAGAGCACCAAATCGGGTTTCCTTCCATTCACGACAAGCCCGCCACCGTCGTTGGGCTGGACGTTCACCAGATCGAGATGGCCCGTCAACCCGCGCACTTGTGAGAAGTCGTTCAGTTCAGGGCTTCCTACCGTCGCCAAGTAGCCCGCACGCACGAGCAGGTCGACCAAGGTGCGGAGGTTCTCGACATAGCCGGGGTTCCTGGTGTGCGATTCAGGATAGAGGTGCACCCACGTCACGCCAGGTGCCGTGCGTTCCACGTGCTCACGCAACAACTGCGCCAACCGTGGTCGGTCTTCCTCGGGCACGTTGTTGAATCCTGCAGGGAAGTGGTTGGCGTCCACCGCTGCAACCTTCCAGCCGGCGTCTCGAACGTCCACGCTTCCGTAGATGGGAATCGGCACTTCCGCACGCTTCTCGGCCATCCACGCCGTCAAGCGTTCGCGGTTCGCCTCGATGCGCTCGTCGATCCAATGTCCATCCGTCAAGCGACCATCTCCAGCAAATCCGCCACGCTTCCTGTTGGCGCTTGTCGACCGCCGTCGACAAGGTGAATCGCTTCGAAGAGGGCCAAGCCCAACATCACGTCGGGCTGATTGGCCAGTCCGGATGCGATGCGCGGGTACCGCTCCACCACCGAAGCTGCGGCGTCATGATGCGTTTCGAGCGTTGCTCGCAAGAGGTTCGGAGCCGTGGCCGTGCCCGCAGGCAGTTTGGGCCGACGAACGATGTCCTTTGGCAAGCGGGTTAGGTCCGCCGCTCGACGCAAGGCGGCTTTCTCTTCACCGCTCGAAGGGAGCCTCCAATCCATCGGCAAGCGATGGGCCGCGTCACGGTGGGGCGCACCCAAGAACGGCACCCTGACCTCAAGTCCATGGGCCATCGAATGGCGGTCCACGAGCCGCAGTTGGAAGTTGCTGAGTTGGCCGTGTTCCAATTCGAAACCGAGCATGTCGTCGAGCGTTGCGAGCCGGGCTTCGGGAACGTGGCTCGACGCCAACCAAGCCTCGCCTTGGAGCGTTCCGTTGAGGGAAGCGGCCGCGGTGGGATGGTCCATGGCTTCGAGGCGTTGCCGCACAAGCGATGCGTGCGCGTGAGGATCACGGTAGCGTGGGTAGCCCGCGTGAAGTTCGTCTGCTCCCTGCCCGCAGAGGCCCACCTTCACACTGGAGGCCATGGTTTGGAAGAGCGGTTGGAAGAACATGACCGACGTGTCCAGATCTTCACCGTGCCACACCAAATTCGGGAGATGGTGCTCGAAATCCTCCGCCTCCAAGAGGTGCTGGTGATGCGTCAACTCCAGCGCGGAGGACACGGCCTCGGCTGCTTTCCAATCGGGGTTGTCCTCGCTGCCGGCCACCGTCCAGACTTCAGGCACCGGTTGACCGGCCCGCTCGGCCGCCTCATGTGCAACGGCGGCGACCAAGGCGGAGTCGAGCCCACCCGACAGCACGATGCCCACGGGCACGTCCGCCATCAGGCGCTGTTCCACGCTTTGAATGAAGGACTCCAGAAGGTCAGCGGCTCCAAGGTTGGGGTCCCACGTCGTGGCAGGAGCGAGGCGCTGACGTTCGATGTCCGCACGCGAGTCCATCACCGCACGCCCGTCGTCGTCGAGGGACCACACTTCCACGGTGCCAGGACGGACCTGCCGGGTGCCGAGAAGGAGCGTGGACAGGTCGAGAGGATATTCCCAAGCAAGGCGGAGCGCAAGCGCCCCTTCGTCGAGCATGGGCACGTGCCCCTCGTGCGCCCTGAGCCCTTTCATCTCCGATGCAAAGAGCAGCCCGCCGTCCACGTTGGCCAACACGAGCGGTTTGATTCCCATCGGATCCCGGGCCAGAATCAGGCGTCCGGCCGCAGCGTCCCAGAGCGCAAAAGCGTACATTCCATCGAGACGTGCCACCCAAGCGGCGTGATCGGCGGCCGATCTCGCACCGTTGGCGGTGGCTTGCGCGTGCAGGGCGAGCACGACTTCGCTGTCCACCTTTCGGGTGAAGCGGTAGGTGGAACACGACGCACGGAGGTCAAGGTGGTTGTAGATCTCACCGTTGACCACGGCCACGGCGCCGTGCGTTCCAACGATGGGTTGGGGGCCACCGTCGAGGTCGAGGATGGCCAGCCTGGTGTGGGCCAAGCCCACGCGTTCGTCCATCCACACGCCTTGGCCGTCCGGGCCACGGTGGTGTTGAAGCCGGTTCATTCGATGAAGGACGGCCTCATCGGGTGCGCCAAGCATTCCGCCAAGGCCGCACATACGCACCCATCCGGGTCGGACGCCTTTGAAGCCTCGTCCTAAAATCGAGGCGCTCAGAAGCCCCAAACGGGGTAGGCAAAGGCCGTCACGACAAGCGCGATCACGGCGAGTCCAAAGACGACGAAGTAGGTGCCTTGAGCGACCTCGGTCTTGCTCTCTTCTTCGCCCATGTTCATCCCTGAATGGGCCACCGAGAATCGCCCTTTGAATGTAGTGGGGTCAAAGCCACGGCACGACCAACAAGACGGCGAGGAGTGGGATGAAGAGCATGGTCGCGTTGTCGTCGATCCAGCGCAACCGTGGCCATTCCGATGCCACGCAGATGAACGGGAGCACCGGGACCAGCGCCCAAGGGGTGCCCAGCACCACCGCGCATCCACCCCACACGCCGATCAGCGCCACAGTCGACCAGATCGAAGCGGTCCGGTTGCTTTGCCCTGCTCGGCGAAGTTCACCGAGGAGCGGGTCTCCAATGGCCAAGGAAAGGATGAGCGGATAGCCCAATTCGGGATGATCGTGCAAGGTCAACAGCACGACGCCGATACCCAATGCGCCCCAAGCAAGTGCAGAAACTTGGGTGGCTTCGTAATCACGCTGACCAAACACCGTGATCCCGGTTCGGAGGCGAACCGCCTCGGCCAAAATCAGCACCAGCACCAAGGCCGAAGCCACTTGCTCTGCACCCTCCAAGCCAACGCGTGAGGCGATGGCTGCAGCGTGCTCGTAGTAGACGAAGGGAATCGAAACCATGCCGAGGTGAACGGCACGCCGGAGAACGTGCCCCCACATCCCACCCACGGAGTGGTCCTTCGGGTCGGTGAGGGGCACCATGCCGTTATCGTCATCCGCCACGCCAAATCACCTCGACGGCGTCCTCTGGAGCGAGGGTACCGTTCCCGATACGGGCGAGGATGTCCTCATAGTCCTCATGGCGGACAAGACGGGCTTCGGCCGCGTTTGCCAACCGCTCGCGGGCGCGCGCGCGCTCGCTGCCCGAGCGGGCAGGAAGGTCCCGTAGTGCCTCAAGGGCCTCGCCCAACCCTACGCCGGTGTGTGCCGACATGAGGAGCACTTCGGGCGGTTCGGGCCCGTCCAAAGCCAAGGAGTCGCGAAGTTCGGCCGCGTGCCGCTCTGCGCCATCAAGGTCAGCCTTGTTCACCAACACAAGGTCGGCCAACTCGAGCAAGCCTGCCTTTTCGGCTTGAACCGCATCGCCGCGTGCAGGACCTTCCATGAGCACGATGCGATCGGCCACGGCGGCGCACCGCACTTCAGATTGGCCGGCACCCACGGTTTCGATGACCACCAACGGCCATCCGCATCCGTGGAGGACCTGCACCAGATCACCGAGGACGGAAGGAATGCTGCCGCTCGACCGACGTGTTGCAATGGAGCGGACGTAAATGCGTTCAGCGACGGAGGCGTCGTCGGGCGACGACAGGCGAATGCGATCGCCGAGCAAAGCACCCCCGGACAGCGCCGAGGACGGATCAACCGCGAGCAAGGCGATGGCCTCGCCCCGCTCGGCATGGGCCCGAAGGAAGTGGTCGATGAAGCACGACTTGCCCACCCCTGGCGGGCCTGTGATGGCAATGGAACGGCCTTGGGGCCGCGAGGAACCAAGCAACTCCGAAGCGGCAACTCGGCCGTCTTCAACCTCGGTCAGCAAGCGTGCAAGGTCCCTGCGGGAGCCGCCTTGAGCCGCCTTGAGGCGGTCCAACGGCACCCCGTCCTCCAACGGTCATGCCTCCCAAATCCAACCGCCATCGGCGCCAACGCCGGCGTCGTCGCGGCTTGACGCTTCAGCGACGAAATCGCTGATGGTTTCGGTGGTCGTCCCGGGTCCGAAAATGGCTCGCATGCCGGCCTCGTGAAGCGCGGGGCGATCCGCGTCAGGAATGATGCCGCCCCCGAAGACCACCACGTCGTCAAGGCCTTCGTCACGAAGCAGTTGGCAGATCGTGGGGAAGAGGTGACCGTGGGCACCAGAGAGGCTGGACAAGCCAAGGAAACGGGCGTCCTCGTCTCGAACCGTGGCCACGATCTGGGCCGGAGTGCGCCGCAATCCCGTGTAAATGACCTCATGACCGGCGTCACGAAGGGCCCGAGCGACGACCTTCGCGCCACGGTCGTGACCGTCCAAGCCCGGCTTCGCAACGACGATACGCATGCTGCCCGCCATGCCATCCCTACACGCAGGACGGTTTTCAAGCGAACGGGCGACAGGCCCTCCATGTCGCGTTCTGCACACGGAACCGTCAAAGACCGACCCGGGGTCTTCGTGCTTAGGTGAGTCCATGACGTCCACAGAGGAGCGCCTGAAAGACCTCCGCGCACGGAAGGCGAAGGTCGAGGTCGGCGGCGGCCAGGCCCGGATTGAAGCCCAACACGCCCGTGGCAAGATGACGGCACGAGAGCGGTTGGAGATGCTCCTCGACGAGGGAAGCTTCCAGGAGATGGACGGCTTGGTCGAACACCGCTGCCGTGATTTCGGCATGGATCGCAACGTCATTCCCGGGGACGGCGTCGTCACCGGCCACGGCACGATCAACGGCCGCCAGGTCTACGCCTTTGCGCAGGATTTCACGGTGTACGGGGGGAGCCTCGGTGAGATGCACGGCCTAAAGATCTGCAAGGTCCTCGACATGGCCCTCAAGACCGGTCGACCGGTCATCGGCATGAACGATTCAGGCGGCGCTCGCATTCAGGAAGGGGTCGCTTCGTTGGGATCCTACGCGGAGATTTTCTTCCGCAACGTCCGAGCCAGCGGCGTCATCCCCCAAATCTCGGTCATCATGGGCCCCTGTGCTGGCGGCGCGGTGTACAGCCCTGCCATCACGGATTTCGTCATTATGGTGGACCAGACGGCGCACATGTTCATCACCGGCCCAGAGGTCATCAAGACGGTCACCAACGAAGTGGTGACGTTCGAGGACCTCGGTGGTGCGATGACCCACGGCTCAAAGTCCGGCGTGTCCCACTTTACCGCTGAAGACGATGCCGGAGCCATTGACCTCGCACGTGACCTCGTGGACATGTTGCCGCTCAACAACATGGAACGCCCGCCCGAAAAGCGCACGAGCGATCCCATCGATCGGGTCTGCGAGGCCCTCGAGTCCATCCTGCCAGAGGAGCCCAACAAGCCCTACGACGTGGTGGACGTCATCCGTGAGGTCCTCGACGACGGCGGCTTCATGGAAGTCCAAGCCGACTGGGCGAAGAACATCGTCTGCGGCTTCGGTCACCTCGGCGGTCGAACCGTCGGCGTGGTGGCCAACCAACCGAAGGTTCTCGCAGGCTGCCTCGACATCGATGCTTCCGACAAGGCCGCACGCTTCGTGCGCTTTTGCGACGCCTTCAACGTGCCCTTGGTGACCTTCGAGGACGTCCCTGGCTTCTTGCCCGGCACCAGCCAAGAATGGGGCGGCATCATCCGCCACGGGGCCAAGTTGCTCTACGCCTTTGCCGAAGCCACGGTGCCAAAGCTCACCGTCGTCCTTCGCAAGGCCTACGGCGGTGCGTACGACGTCATGTCCTCCAAGCACCTGCGAGGCGACTACAACGTGGCTTGGCCCACCGCTGAACTCGCGGTGATGGGCGCCGACGGCGCCGTGGAAATCATCCACCGGCGGCGCATTGCAAGCGCTCGAAACCCAGAGCAAGAGCGCGAGCGCTTGACCACCGATTTCAACGAGACCTTTGCCAACCCGTACAAGGCGGCTGGCCTCGGGTACCTCGACGACGTCATCGAACCGGCGCAAACCCGGCGCCACCTCTGCCGTGCGCTCGACATGCTCGCCGACAAAGAAGAACTCCGCCCTGCCCGAAAGCACGGCAACATCCCCCTCTGAGGCCTGCCCATGACCGACGAAGCCGTCCTGCGCACCGCGGCCATCATGGCCCTGTTGAGCATGCTGGAGGAATCCTCCGGCACCGCCAACGCTGGGCGGCTGCCGGGCGAGGCGTGGAACAGCGACCACCGCCGGCAAGCGATGGGCCGGCAAAGCCTGATGCGCACCCGAAGCGGTCGCGCACCCTGGAGGTGACCACATGAGCAACACCCGTACCGTGATCGTTGACGGCGAGACCTTCGAAGTGACCATCGAGGGCGACGGACCCACCTATCAGGTCGAAGTCGGTGGCCGAACCTTCGACATCGAAGTCCCCAACGCCGGACCCGCCCCGAAGCGTCGGGCCAGCGGCGGCGGCAAGAAAAAGCGGTCCGGTACCGTTTCTGCCAACATCCCTGGAAAGGTCGTGACGGTCGAGGTGACCGAGGGACAACACGTCGAGGAAGGCCAAGTCATCCTCATCCTCGAAGCGATGAAAATGCAAAACGAAATCCAAGCACCGGTCACGGGAACCGTGGCCTCCGTCCAATGCGAAGAAGGCGAGGCCATCGAAGCCAACGTGCCGCTTGTGGTGATCGAACCCGACCCCACAGACGACGACGAGGCTTGAAGAGGAACAAAGGGCAGGTGGACCTATGGCGGACGAACCAGTATGCGACCTTCCAGGTTGTGGAAACCCGGGCACCATCACGTCACGTCTTTCCCCGGAGGGGTACCTCGTCGCGACAGGAAAGAAGGCCTACTCCTTCCGTGAAGCCTACCGACAGTTCTGCTATTGCGAAGCATGCCATGATGAATTGATGGGCGGCGTGTGGTCCCGGGTGCGAAAGCCCGACGACAAACGAGACGGGCATGTGGCCCCAACGGCGATTTAGGGGACGGGGAAGCCACTATACGGCACCAATCGACCCAAGGCCTATGCTCGGGACGCGTGCACGCTCGATTCTCCTTGCCGCCTTGCTGCTTTTTGGTACCATGACGGTGACTCCGGCCGTGAGTGCCGTGGGTCCCAACCAAAACGACATGGGCATGACCTCAGGTGATCTTCCGGACAACTTATCCACGACGACCAGCGTTCCAAACCTCATCTTCAGCGGCTCCACCACGGGATCCGGGGAATTGGTCTCGGGCACGGACGATTTCGATTTCCTTCGCGTGGCCCTCAACACCAACGAAGGCTTGGCTGCGGAACTGTCCTTCGCGTCTGGCGATGATTTCGATCTGGAAATCCTCGACACCAACCAGAACTCGATGGCATATTCCTACTTTGGCAACCCCGAGACGGTGAGCACCAACAGCAGCCTCACCAACCACGGCGGCATGGTGTACATCGGCATCTCCGCCTACTCCTTCGCCGGCACCTCCGGTGCGTGGAACTTGACCATCTGGAAGTTTACCACCGGCAGCACCGGTGGCGGCGGTGGAACGGGCAACAGCAGCGGCAGCGCCCCTCCGAACCCATGCACGGGCAACGGCACCACCACCTCGGACATCCTTGAGCCAAACGACAGCGTCTCCGCCGCCACCCTTGCGTCCACCCTCCCCTTGGATTGCACCGGCCTCAGCATCCACAGCACGGTGGACGAGGACTTCTTCGAAGTGAACATGGTCGCTGGCGTGACGTACTACGTCAACGTGACCTTCCAGCACCTCAACGGCGACATCGACACCGGCTGGGAAACCGCGACTGGGGGTTACCTCAGCGGGTCTGGCAGCACCAGCAGCATCGAGTCCATGACGGTGTTCGCCTCGCTCACACAAGCCACCTACGTCCGCGTGTACGGCTACAGCGGTGCCATCAACACCTACGACATCGAGATCACGACCGACCTACCAGGTGGAGGCCAGAGTTTCACCGGTGTGGTGCCGAGCGTCATCAACACCACCTCCACAGCCTTGAGCATGAACGGGCTGACCAACGGCAGTGCCTACAGCGTCAACCTCAGTTTGGATCAAGAGTTGATGAACGGCACCGTGCTAAGCACCTCGCTGGGCACGCTCAACTTGACCGCAAACGGCACGGGTCACAACGCAACGATGACCCACGTCTCGGCCGCGGTGGGCATGGAATCCGAGGTGTGTGTTGTGGCCGAACTCTTCGACGCCAACGGGACGTACATTTCCGCCGGCCAAGATTGCTACTTCTTCGAAGTGCTCGTGGTCGAGGCCACGTCCTCCACCACGGGGGACATCGAGGCCACGAACCTCACGGCGAACACACCGATGACCCTGTGGTGGTTCGTCTACGACCAGACGGCGTTCGGCAACGCTTTGCAAACCAACGGCAACGACGTCGAGGCCTCACTCAACGCCTCGATCGTCAACGAAACCACCGTGAATTTCACCCCCGCGACCACCTCCATGAATTGGCAGGTCAACTGGACGGGCATCACCAACACGAACACCCACGAATTGATTGGCTTGCTCTGGGAACAAGGGGCGACCATCAACATCACCAACATCGAGGGATTCAACGGCTTCCACGGTTGGGATTTCATTCCACAATTGCCAAGCCTCGTGATCACCTCGGTGACGAAGAGCACCACGGCCGCGACGAACAACGTCAACGTCGAAGGGCTTGACTTGGTGGTCGGCGATGGATATTACCACCAGATTCGCCTGACGGACGCCGCCGGTGCGACCCTGCAAAATTCCACCATGACCGCCTTCACCGCAACGGCTCAGAACATGAGCCTCCCTGCCTGGACGTACACCACGCCAAACGGCAGCGGAACGTACTGTGCCGCGGTGGACCTCTACACCAGCACCATGGTGCAGATGATTGGCGACACCGATTGTTTCTCCATGACCTTCGACAACGACGGCGACGGCGTGGCCAACGAGTACGACCTCTGCCCCAACACGCCCCTTGCGGCGATGGTTGACATGGACGGTTGTGCGCTCAGCCAGAAGGACACCGACGGTGACGGCTACAACGACTCCGTGGACATGTTCCCCAACAACCCTGACCAGCACTGGGACACCGACGGCGACGGATACGGCGACAACAGCGCCGGCAACGGCGGTGACGCCTACCCCGCAGATGCGAGCCAGTGGGCCGACAGCGACGGTGACGGATACGGCGACAACGCCTCCGGCACCAATGGCGACGCCTTCCCGCTCGACAGCACGCAATGGGCGGACAGCGACGGTGATGGATTCGGCGACAACCCGAACGGGAACAACCCCGACCTGTGGCCGAACGACAGCAGCCAGTGGGCGGACAGCGACGGCGACGGATACGGCGACAACCCGACGGGCACCCAAGGCGATGCCTTCCCCAACGACGCCACCC
>DUHJ01000203.1 GCA_013330925.1 Candidatus Poseidoniaceae archaeon
CCGTTGCCGTGGCCCGTACCGTTGTCGGTCGCGTTCACGTAGACGGAATCAACGATGCCGAGGAAACGAAGTTGCACCGCAGCCGAATGTTCGTCGGCGGCAAAGGTGTGAGGCAGGGTGACGTTGGTCCACGCGGACTGTGCAGGGGTGCGCATTTGCGTCGTCACGTTCTCCGTCGCCGCGCTCAAGCGCCATGCTTCAGGCGCGAGGTCGCTGTGGATCCATGGGGTGGTGACCCATCCTCCATCGTCGCCTTCGACGCGCATCCCCTCGGAAACGTCGGTCGGTGAGGCCACGGCACCGGGCACGTCGCCGATGTTGTAGTTCGTCCAACCAATGGAAGCGTTGAGGGTCCAGCCACGTGCATCTGGATCCACCCAGAAATGGTCCGCCCAGCGGCCGTCAAGGTGGAGGGCATGGACGGTGGGCATCGATCCGCCCACCCCCGGGAGGAAGGTCATGTGAATGCGGATTTCATCGTGCACCTCGGCGTCAAGCAGGCTGAGATCAATGAGGGAGCCCGTGCGGTTTTGATGGGTCGCGATGGGCATCGCGTTGCCGTCGAGGACCGTCCAAACCAGTTGAGACCCCGTCGGTTGCTCTGCTTCGATGGTCACGTCGGACCAGCGCGCTTCCTCCACGTTGTTGGCGCCGCCTCCCCATCCAATCACGGGTGAGGTCCACTCCGCGAGGAGCGGCGCAGCAAGGCGAACGTCGTCGATGAACCAATAATCACAGCACGTGCTGGAACCCGATGTTTGCTGGAAGCGGATTTGCGCGTTGGCGTGCAAGGCTGCGGCAGGCAAATTCCAGTTGTAGAAGGTCCAGGTGTTGTTCGAGGACGGTGCACCGGACACGGTGTGGAGGTTGGTCCAGCCACTTCCCGCGTTCTTGTACTGGATGCGAAGGTCCTCATTGGAATCCGGTTCTTCACCGCAGGACGAGGAACCCTGACGGATCATCACGTGCAACGGCATCGCAGGAACGCCAGAAAGGTCGATGCTCGGCGAGGTGGCATAGGTGGAGCCGGCGTAGGTGCGGATGGACCCCCCGGTGGACCCGTTCAAACCGCACGCTGGCGAGGTCACGACCGAGGAATAGGAGTTGGAGAAGGTCCAACCCGGCGCCCCGCTGTTGAAGTCCCAAAACTGGGCGCCACCGGAGGCGGTGAGTGCGCCTCCGAGGGTGGCGACCCCATCGGAAACCGCCCCTGGGTGGTCCCAAGCATCGCTGCCAGTCCACGAGAATCCGTCACGAACGCCGTCCACGGAGGGTTCGATGACCATCTCAAGTGAGGTCAGGGGATCGCGCGAGGGAAGGTCGATCCACGCAGGATCGGTCGCTGCATTGGGCCCAAGGTCCATTTCCACCGAGCCACCGAGGGCAAGCTCAGGTCCATTCCCACGCGAGGCTGCGGAAGGGTTGGTCGCAGCATCGAATGCCGGTGCGGGCACCATTGGCGTAAAGCTGGCAAGGATGAACAACATCAGCAGGGCGCAGGGCAGCCCCTTGCCTCGCGCGTCATCCATAGGCCACGCCTGTACCTCACGGAACTTGAATCCTTCACCGTTGGGACGGAATGGAAAACGAGCGGGGAGAGGTTGAAGACGAGGCCCTTGGTGCTCGGCGCATGCCTCGCCCTTCGCCTGCGGGCGACCTCGACCCGGTGGCCCTCGAAGGGGGCCTGCTGAAGCAGTGGGCCGATGAAGGTGCGTTTGAGGCTTCCATCGAGGCACGCCGCGGCGGCGCACCCTTCGTTTTCCTCGAAGGACCGCCCACGGCGAACGGAAAGCCTGGCATCCATCACGTGGTCGCTCGGACCTACAAGGACCTCGTCTGCCGCTGGAAGACGATGCAAGGCTTCGTGGTCGAGCGAAAGGGCGGCTGGGACACCCACGGCTTGCCCGTGGAAATTGAGGTGCAGAAGCGGCTTGACCTGATGTCCAACGAACAAATCGAAGCCTTCGGCATGCAGGCCTTCAACGACGCCTGCCGAGAATCCGTGTGGACCTACGAACAAGCCTGGCGTGAAATGACCGAACGCATGGCGTACTGGGTCGACCTCGACAACCCGTACGTGACCCTCGACAACGGCTACGTGGAATCCACGTGGTGGGCGATGAAGCGCATGTTCGACCAAGGCTTGCTCTACCGCGGGCACAAGGTGCTGCCGTATTGCCCGCAAACCGGGACTTCCTACTCCAGCCACGAGGTCGCCCTCGGCTACAAGGAAGTCGAGGAGCCCTCGGTCTACGTCAAGTTCCGGCTCGTGGACGACGAAGCCTCCGTCCTCGCGTGGACGACCACGCCGTGGACGCTTCCCGGCAACGTCGGCTTGGCCGTCGGGCCTGAGGTCACCTACGTCCGCGTCCGCGTGACCGCAGACCCCGAGGCGTGGGAAGGCGCAGGTGGCGCCACCGTTGGCGAGGAATTGATCCTCGCCGAGGACCTCATGGGCGAGGTGTTGCGTCACCACGTCGAGGTCGTCGAACGCATCCCGGGTGCCGACCTCGTCGGCCGTGCTTACCATCCGCTCTTCCCCGAGGCCGTGCCCCGTGGCGATTCGACCACGGCCTGGACCGTGCTGTCCGCCGATTGGGTCACGACCACCGACGGTACCGGTGTGGTGCACACCGCCGTCATGTACGGTGAGGACGACTACCACCTCGGGATGGAAGCCGGCCTTCCGGCCCACCATACCGTCGGCATGGACGGTGCCTTCGTCGAAGGTGTCCATCCCGAACTCGACGGCCGCTACGTGAAATCCTGCGACGAGGACATCATCCGCTTGCTCGCCTCCGACGGCGGACCGGGCAACAACGGCGCCGCGTCGGGTGTGCTCTACAGAGAGAAGGACTACCTCCACGACTACCCGCACTGCTGGCGCACCGACCACCCCCTGCTCTACTACGCGATGGACAGCTGGTTCGTGCGCATGACCGCGGTCAAAGACCGCTTGCTCGCCTTCAACGATCAGGTCGAGTGGGCTCCCGACTGGGTCGGTGAAGGCCGCTTTGGCGAGTGGCTTCGCAACGTCAAGGACTGGGCCATCTCACGTGAGCGCTACTGGGGCACGCCCCTGCCGGTGTGGCGCAGCGAAACCGGCGAAATGCTGTGCGTCGGCTCCATCGCCGAACTTCAGGCCGAGGTCGAGAAGGCCAACGCCGCCGGTTTCGAGAACCCGGCCTGCCCTGACGACGTGGACCTGCACCGCCCCGTGGTTGACGCGTTCACCCTCGTCAGCCCGACCGGCTTGCCGATGCAGCGCGAGCCCTTCGTCATGGACTGCTGGTTCGATTCGGGCTGCGCGCCCTTCGCCCAATGGCACCATCCCTTCGACGGCGGCGAGCGCTTCGACGCCAGTTTCCCTGTGGATTACATCTGCGAAGGCGTCGACCAGACCCGCGGTTGGTTCTACACGCTGCTCGCCGTGTCCACGACCGTGTTCGATTCACCCGCCTACAAGCGCTGCCTGTCGCTTGGCCTCATCCTCGATGCTGAAGGGAAGAAGATGTCCAAGTCCCGCGGCAACATCGTCGACCCCTGGGACCACTTCAACCGCGAAGGGGCCGACGCCACGCGCTGGTACATGGTGACGGCAGGAGCGCCATGGAATCCGTTGAAGTTTGACTCAAACGGCGTGCGCGAAACCTACGCGAAGATGTTCCTCACCTTGTGGAACGTCTACAAGTTCCATGCGGATTACGCGGCCCTCGACGGCTACGACCCCGAGGCGTCGGACGACCTTTCCGTCGCTGAACGCCCTGCCTTGGACCGGTGGATCCTCTCCCGTCTGTCCACGGTGGCCCAAGCCTACCACGAAGGCTTCGTGACGTGGGATTACCACAAGGCCTGCCGTGAGCTGGAGGACTTCGTCGTCAACGACCTGTCCAACTGGTACGTCCGCCGCAGCCGTCGCCGCTTGTGGGACGGCGCCCAAACCGCCGACAAACTCGCCTGCCAACACACCCTCCACGAGGTGCTGACCACCGTGTGCCGCCTCGTGGCCCCTGTGGCGCCCTTCATGGTCGACGTCATCCACCGCAACCTGACCGGTGAAGCGGTGCACCAAGCACCGTGGCCGTTGGGTACGCCCGGCGCCCTCGACGGCGCCACGGCGGACGCGTGGGACGCCGACGCCGAAGCGGCGACGGCGAACCTCCCTCCGCAAGACTCGACGCTTGAAGCGACGATGGCGCTGGTGCGGGAACTCGCAGAAACCGGCCGACGCATCCGCGTCGACGCGAACCGCCGCCAACGGTTGCCATGCCGCGAAGGGTGGATTGTGGCCGGTCCAGACCTGTCCGAATTCCACGACCTGCTCGAAGAGGAGCTGAACGTTGAGGCCATTCAGGCCGAGGCGGATTTGGACCGCTTCCAGCGCCTCGTCCTCGCGCCGAACTTCCGTGCCCTCGCGCCCAAGGCGCGTCAAGCGGTGAACGACATTGCGAACGCCATCAAGAACGCCGAAGATCCGGAAGGGATGCTCGCCGAGATCAACGCCGGCTCCTGCACCATCGAGGGCGTGGCCATCACGCCGGAGGACGTCGAAGTTCGACGCACCGAACGTGAGGGCTTTGCGGCCATGACGCTCAACGTGCAGGACGGTGAAGCGCAGGTCAGCCTCGTGCTCGACATGGCGGAAACGCCAGCCCTGCTCAGCCGTGGCCTGGCCCGCGACATCACGCGCCGTGTCCAAGCCCGCCGGAAGACGCTGGACTTGGCCATCGAGGCCATGATTTCCTTGCAGGTGTGGACGACCAACGCGCCCGACCTCGCGTCGGAAGACCGCCAGTACATCGCCAGCGAAACCCGCGCCGCCGAAGCCGTGTTCCACGACAAGGGCGACGCTCCCGCCGAAGCGGAAGGCTTCGAGGTGGACGGCGCCACGGTCCACGTGCTTGTCGTCGAGGCCTGAGCGTGCGCGTCGTCAGCCTTGTCCCGAGTTTGACCGAGACCCTGTTCGACCTTGGCTTGGGACTGGACGAGGTGGTCGGACGCACGCCCTGGTGCATCCATCCTGCAGCGGCGCATGCCGTTCCCGTGGTGGGCGGCACGAAAACGCCGAACCTCAACAAGATCCTCTCCGCACGGGCGGACGTGGTCGTCCTCGACCGCGAGGAGAACCCGAAAGCGGTGTACGACGCCCTGATGGAAGCGGGCGTCACCGTCGTGGTCTCCACCGTGGAGCATCCGTCTGAGGTGCCTGCCCTGTTGCGAGAACTCGGCGAAGCGGTCGGACGCGAGGATGACGGTGAACGCCTCGCTGAAGCCACCGAAGCCGCCCTCGCCCGGCAGCCCTCAGCCGAGGCACCAGGCCCACGCGTGGCCCCGATGATTTGGCACGAGCCCCTCATGGCCGTTGGCCCGCGAAGGTATGCCGGCGCCTTGCTCGAAGCCATGGGCTGGACCGTTCCGGACCTCGAACCCGAAGGCAACGGGTATCCTGTGGTGACGCCTGAGGCGCTGGTGGAGCATCGCATCGAAGGCCTGCTGTTGTCCAGCGAACCGCACGCGTTCGCCCTGGAGGAAGGCGAAGCCATCGCCGATGCCGTCGAAGCCTTGGGAGCTCCGAGGCCGTGGTGCAGGCTCATCGACGGCGAGGCCTTGACGTGGTTTGGCTCTCGGACCCATCGGTCGCTCGCAGGGACGGAACTCCAACCTTGACGGCTCAGTTTGTCTCGTCCTCGTCGTCGGATTCCTTCTTTTCCAAGACCGCCTTCAATTCAGCGAATTTCTTTGGGCTTTGCACCTTGAGGAATTCGAGGTATTGGTCGGTCGTTTCGAACTCAATGGGCATGACGAAGATCTCCTCGCATTCCTGGCACTGGTAGCGTTGACCGGTCATGAAACCCATGTAGGGATAGACCTGAACACCGAAGCAATTGGAGCAGATTCGAAACGACGCCATGCGGGCCCCCAGTGTAGGCACAACCCACGCGGCCTATGATGTCGCATGGGTAGACTCTGTTTCAACAACAGAAACATGGGGATATGTACTGCAGTCCTGAAGAATCACCATGCTCGTACATTATCTCCTCGCTTTGAAGGAGTCCTTACGGACGTTGGTTCTAATCGGAGCATTGGCTACTGGGGGAGCGGCTTTACTGATTCTTGGATTGGGCATGGATACGCCTTGGGCACCTTGGGAAAGAGATTCAAACGTCATGTTCCCTCCAGTATTGTTCACGTTGGCTACGTTTGTGGCAACAGTTACCTTTTGTGCAAGCACGGTCGTTTACCACACCCTGCTGAAATCGTTCACCGACAATGCAGACAAGTGGTGGAGAACCACTGGCGGGGTATTTTTGCTCGCCTATGGTTTGTACTCCTTTGGATCTGGAACCTATGAAGCAGCAATCATGCTCAATCTCCTGCATCTCATCGTCGGGCTTCCGTCTCTCATTCTCATACCACGTGCACTCATGAGTAACCCGAACATTATGGCTCAAACCTGAGCATAGGGTACC
>DUHJ01000166.1 GCA_013330925.1 Candidatus Poseidoniaceae archaeon
AATTCGAAGGCATCCTCTCCCAGATGATCGAACGGTACACGGTGCTCCGAGACGACCTTCCAGTCGGTCCTCGTCGCCAAGGTCGCATGTGGGACCTGCTCGGCCTTGAAGACAAGCGTCTCGCGGTCAACGACGCCCAGCGTGCTCGTCTGCGATACATCATCATTCGAGATTTGATTCGAAACGGTCCACTTGAGCCCCTGCTCTCCGACGAGATGTTGGAAGACATTCACTCTGTGGGCCTGAAGTACATCCACATGGACCACAAGGTGTTCGGGATGGTCACCTCGAACATCCGTTTCCGTGAACGCGACGTCCTTGCTCGTTACCTCCGTGCGATGTCCGAGCGCATCGGACGTCCTGTGTCCGACAACAAACCCATCATTGACGGTGCCTTGCTTGACGGGTCCCGTATCAACATCATTTTCTCCGACGACGTGTCCATGCTCGGACCTTCGTTCACCATCCGTAAATTCGCCGAGGAGACCATCTCCATCGTCCAACTGATCAAGTGGGGCACCATGAGTGCTCAGGTGGCGGCCTACGTCTGGATTTGCCTGGAGTACGGCATGTCCGTGCTGGTGTCCGGTGAAACGGCATCCGGCAAGACGACGACGCTGAACGCCATCCTCCCGTTCATTGACCACAATGTCAAGATTTACTCGGCTGAAGACACGCCCGAAGTGAAGGTCGCCCACAAGATTTGGCAGCGCCTCGTCACCCGTGACTCGAAGAACGAAGACAGCCGCGTCGAGATGTTCGACCTGCTCAAGGCCGCCCTACGTAGCCGACCTCGATACATCATCATCGGTGAAATCCGTGGTGTGGAAGGTGCCACGGCCTTCCAGGCCATGCAGACGGGTCACCCCGTCATCGCGACCTTCCACGCCTCGTCCATCGTCAAGATGATTCAGCGGTTTACCGGTGATCCGATCAACGTCCCCATTCGTTTCTTCGACAACCTCAATTTCGCGTTGTTCCAGGAAGTCGTCGAGGCACCTGGTGGCGGCATTGCCCGTCGTATCACCGGTGTGGACGAGGTCATCGGCTACAACAAGCACAGCGACGGTGTGCTGACCCGTGGCATGTTCGAGTGGGACCCGGTGAAAGACAAGCACTACTTCCGTGGTATGTTCCAATCCCATCTGCTCGAAAACAAGATTGCAGCCATGGCTGGATTCTCCAACAAGCGCGACATCTACGACGAGCTTGAGCGTCGCCGTCAAGCCATTCAGGACATGGCCGACCGCGATTTGACCCATTACGATGACGTCTTCGGTTTGTTGAACATCTACTATCAGAGCGGCTGGGATGCGTTCCGATCGGCGGTCAACACGTGGGTCAGCGTGAACGACCGTTGAAGGGGGCATCACGATGGAGCGTATGCCGATTTGGCACATTGCCCTCCGACGGCTTGAGATGCCGTTTCCTCGCTACCTGGCCTTCTACGTCGGTGGCGCCACCTTGGCGGGTTTGGTCAGCGCCATTATGCTCATCTTTGCCACCGGTGGCTTCGCCGACGGTGCCCTCTTCTCAGGCCTTGCTGGCATCACCTTGCTCGTGGTGCTCCCCCTCATTCTCGCGGCCTCCACGACCGCGTACCCTTTGCTCGAGGTCCAACGTGCGGCGAACCGGATCGAGAAAGAAATGCACATGTTCATCACGCGAATGGGCATCCTTTCTCTTGGTGAAGTGGGCGCTCAGTCCATGTTCGACATCCTCAAGCAAATGCGAGATTACGGTGAATTGGCCAGCGAAGTCAAGCGCATTGAGACCTTGGTGGACAAATGGCATACGGCCCTGCCAGAGGCCGCCCGCATCGTCGCTCAACAGTCCCCCTCACCGCTGTGGACGGATTTCCTCGACCGCATGGCCTTCTCCATCGAAGCAGGACAACCCATCGACGAATTCATGCGTTCCGAGCAAGAAACCGTCGCAGAACAATACAGCACGCTCTACGACACACGTCTCGAAAGCGTCGACACGATGCAAGAGATCTACGTTTCCATGGTCACCGCCGGCTTGTTTGGCCTCGTGATTTCAGGGATTCACTTGGTCCTCTTCGAAGTCGGTTCAGCCAGCGACACGCCCATCGAGGTGGCCAGCCGACTGCGCTTCCTCCTCCTCGCTTCCTTCATGTTCATGCTGGTCAACATCGGTGCGGTGTTTGCCTTCCGGGCCACCATCCCTGACGACGCCACCTTCGCCCGTGACGAGTTGGAAACGCCGTTTCGCCTGAACGCCCGACGCGCCTTGCTGGCTTCCGGCGCCGTCACGCTCGGGTTGTTGTTCCTAACCTCGATCGTGGTGGTGATTTATTGGTCTTCCATCGGATCAAGTTGGGACAAGTACGGCCTGCTGTTGCTGGCCATTCCTCTGACCCCGATGCTCATTCCCTCCTCCCTCATCATGCGCGAGGAACGGCAGGTGCTCCGTCGGGACGAGACTTATCCTGACTTCATTCGAGCCCTCGGTGGCACCGCACAAGCGCGATCCTCGGAGCCCTCCGCGACGATCAAGGCTCTGCGCGGCATTGATTTTGGTTTGCTTGACGCGTCGATCGACCGCTTGGAGAAGCGTCTCTCCACCCGGATCAATTCGGACCGCGCTTGGGATTACTTCAACGCCGACACCAACTCCGCCGTTATCTCCAGGTACACGCGAATTTACATCGAAGGTTCGCAGTCCTCCGGTCAGCCGGCACAAACCGCAGAGATGGTTTCGCGCTCGGTCGGCAATTTGCTGTCGCTCCGCAACCGACGCTCCTTGTCGGCGAACACCATGTGGGGCGTCGCCATTGGTTTACTCATCGCAAGCGTGACGTCCCTGAACGTGACCATCGCCATCGTGTTGCAGCTCGGGGAAGCCGTCGCGGGCGTGGCCTCGGGCATCACCGACAACGCCGACGTCTCAGCCCTCTCCGATTTCGGTGCAGGCATTGCCTTGCCCATCATGGAGGATTCGTCGTCCGTGGCGACCAACATTCGCATGTTCAAGATCATCGTGTCCGTGCTTATCCTCGGCCAGGTGGTGGCCGTCTCCCTCATCGCCACGCGCCTCCGCGGTGGCGGTTTGACCAGCGCGCTGGGGCAAGCCATCCAACTGCTTTGGGTGGCGGGGATTGCGTCCTTCATCACGGCCGTGTTGCTCGAACGTGCGTCTTCGGTCTTCGGGATCAGCTGATCAACGCCGGCGTGCTTTGTCGTTCATCCGCCGTTCTTCTTCGATGCGTTTCTTGGTGGCGGCCCAACTGCAGATGGGGCACGTGTTGAGGTCATGCCACCTGGCCGGGCAATGTTCCCGTCCAAAGAAGATGATCTGCAGGTGGAGGTCGTTCCATTTCTCCTTCGGGAAGACGGCCTTCAGGTCACGTTCCGTCCGGTCAACGTTCGAACCGTTCGAGAGCCCCCATCGCGCTGCGAGCCTGTGGATGTGGGTGTCGATGGGGAAGGCTGGAACCCCGAAGGCCTGAGCCATGACCACGCCAGCGGTCTTGTGCCCAACGCCAGGGAGCGCCTCCAACGCTTCAAAGGATGCAGGGACGTTGCCGTCGTGGTGCTCGACCAGCATTTCCGAAAGCCGTCGGATGTTCTTGGCCTTGGTGGGAGCGAGGCCAACGTACCGGATGGTGGATTGAATCACGTCGACGTTCAAAGCAGCCATGGCTTCGGGTGTTGGACCGAGTTCAAACAAAGCAGGCGTGACTTCGTTCACCTTGAGGTCCGTGGTTTGTGCAGACATCAGCACCGCGACCAGCAATTCGAAGGGATTGCGGTGGTCCAACGGAACGGGCGTCTCTGGGTAGAGGTTTTCGAGCATCTCCACGATGCGTTTTGCCTTTTCAGCACGTCGAACAGGACCACCCTCTTACCGTTCGTTTCCAAACGATGTGGGCAGTCTACGTCGGCCCCTTCTTTAAATACGGGTGGTCAATCACCGGACCCATGACCACCGATGAAGAACGCCTAACCGTGGTGAACGTTGTTGCCAGCACCCGCGTGGCCGAGGAACTCGACCTCCCCGACATTGCCATCCAACTCAACTGTGAGTACGAACCCGAGCAGTTCCCCGGTGTGGTGTACCGCGTGGTCGACCCCAAGTTGGCCATCCTCATGTTCCGCTCCGGCCGCGCCGTGTGCACCGGTGGAAAGGACGAACAGAACATTCAGACCGGCATCGAGCGCATGATCGCTGACCTCCGTGCAGCGGGCATCACCACGTGGGAAGTCGAGGACGTCGAAATCGAGGTTCAGAACATGGTGGCCACCTACGCCCTCCACTACCCTGTCGACTACGACGGCAAGGACAAGTTCACCGGTGAGCCCCTCGCCGATGCGCCCCGCAAGTTGAACTTGAACCACCTGACCTTCCACTTGCCTTTCGACAAGGTGGAATACGAGCCAGAGCAATTCCCAGGACTCATCTACCGTTTGGACTACCCCAAGGTCGTCTGCTTGATTTTCGGCAGCGGCAAGATGGTGATCACCGGCGCCCGACACAAGGACGAGATCCTCGAAGCGGTCGAGATCATCAAGGACGAACTGGCTGACTTGCTCTGAGCGTGGCCTTGTGCGTTCCGCATTCGCCTGGAGCATCTACGTTATCCACGTGCTGGTTTTGACGTACGGGGCCCTTGGCTGGGTCCTTCCAATGCCTGGTCCATTGGTCCACCTCGTGTTTTTGCTCGGTGTTCGTTACCACTGGCACGTCACCGGGGGGTGCATCATCACGGAGTGGGAGAAGCGTCTTCGTGGCATACCGAGCGAAGAAGAACGCCATTTCACCCGGAATCTGCTTCGAGGTTTAGGGATGAAGCACATCGACGACGAGGGCGCGTACAAGGTGCTCACAGCTGGCATAGGAGCACTTGCCGCGATGGACACCGTGTTCATCGCCAAAGCCGCCTTT
>DUHJ01000054.1 GCA_013330925.1 Candidatus Poseidoniaceae archaeon
TCGAGGGTGACGCCTTCGACGTCGCAATCGTTGGTTGCTCCACCGTCGTTGTCGGTGTCGATGCGATCGTCCAAGTCCCAGCACGTGCTCAAGTTGAGCAGGTCCGAGGCCGTGTCGTCCACGGTCACGCTGAGTTTGACGAGTTCGTCTTCGTACACCGCCACGGTCGCATCAAGGCCGCCGATGGTCGGCGCAACGTTGCGCACCACGACGTCGGCTTCCACCGTGCCTGAGGCGACGCCGTCGTCGTCAATGGCCTGAACCGTCACCCTGTGGGTGCCGGCGACGGGCCACGAGGCTTCGATGGAAGAGACGGGACCAACGGTGCCTTCCTCGAGGCCGTCCACAAGGTTGGACAGGTCCCAGAGCACGGCGAGGGAAGACAGGTCGTTCGGCGTGTCATCGGCCTGCACCAAAAGGCCAATCGGTTCGTCTTCGTTGACGACCCAGCCCTCGATCACCGGAATTTCGGTTCCGTTTCGGAACAAGGCCATGGCGCCGAGTGTCGGTGCGATGTTGGTCGCCTCGACGGAAGCGTTCACCACGGTGGTTGCGCCGTCGTCGTCCGTCGCGGTCAAGGTGACCACCGTCAAGCCCTCATCGGAAGGAGAGAAGGTGCAACGGTCGGAGGAACTGCCTTCTTCGCACACGACTCCAGACCACTCGAAGAGCACGTCCTGACCGACGGGCGAGACGGTGTCGTTGTCGTATGCTTCGAGCACACGCACGGTGGCCGAGGAACGGGCTTCGACTTGGAGGGGGGCTTCGATGACAACTTCTGGAGCGCGGTTGAGCACGACGACTTCACCCGTGCCCACGGTCACATCGCCTTCCTCGTCAATGACCTCGACGGAAACGCTCCATGCGCCGCCGTCGTTCCAGATCCACTCAAGGAGGCAATCGTCCTCCTCAAGTCCGGTTTCGGTGCCCGTTGACGTGACGACGGTGAACACGCAGCGGACCGTCCCGCCGTCGTCGTCAAAGCTGCCGGAAGCGTTCAAGAGAACTTCATCACCGGTTGAGCGTCCCTCGTCCCAACTGAGGTTGGCGGTGGGCAAAGTGCCCACATAGAAGGGAATGGACAAGAAATCGTTCGAAGCATTGCCGTCCGTTGCACCGATGGCCGCGGCGTCCGTTCTGACTTCAACTTCCGTGGACTGGCCGATGTCAGCTGTTGCCACCTGGAAGGACATGGTCATGCTGGTCTGACCGTAGGCACCGACAGGGCCAGAGCGCTGAGCCGTCGATGGATTGGTGCCGTTCCACCATGCGGTGGCAATGGGGTTGGTGCCACCCACGTTGAGGATGCCTCGGTTGGCGATGAGAACCGTCATTTCGATCTCGTCCCCGTCGATGCCGGCCAGAGGATCGCCCGGAGCAAGACGTGAGGTCACGCCGTCACGGGTGCGGTCCACGACAATCCCGTCAGCGAGGGGCAACAGGTCAACGCCCACGATGCTCAAATCCACGATGACCGTAAACACGCCAACGACACCGTTCTGAGCGTCGAAGGCCACGATGCCGTCACTGGAATGGTCGTCGTTGGACGGCGACCCGTCGGTGGTCGTGGGCACGGTGTAGGTGCAGCAGGCGATGCCGCTCCACCTGCTTTCTTGCGTCGTGGAAGGACTTGAGGTCGTGTCGAAGTTGAGCGAACCGGTCGCTCCAGCAATGTTGTATTCCATGTACGCCGAGTTGTAACGGTCGATTTGGTCGGAGAAGCATGCCGAGTAGGCGGCCGGGGTGATGACGTAGTCCACGTCAACGTTCACCGTGCTGGAGGGCAAGTACGCAGGGTATTGCGTGGACAACTCGAGGGTGGTGCAGCGGCTTCCGGGGTCCGAATCATCGACCACGCCGTAGGAAAACTGCGGATTGTATTCCTTCAACGTCCAATCGATTTGGAAGCCCGCAGATTGCTGAATGCGAATCCATGACGCGCCACGAACCGCCGGACAATACCATTCGAATCCAGTGGGTGACCCTGTCGTGTTCCACTGGTTGATCTTGTAGGAATCGTCGCATCCGCTGTATTTCAGAGAGGAGCCGTCTTGGAAGGTTGCAGCCCCGGAATCGGTGACCGCCCATGTGGTGTTCTCTGAGGTTGTGGTGTCAAAATCACTGGGATCGAAATAGTCCGAGGAACCGCTGACCGTGGTGGCTTGGGTGTAGGCCTGCGACCAATTGTCACCGGAACGAACGGGGTGATCACGGCTCTCCTTCGCCGGTGAGTATTCCGTGTCAAAGGTCAAATCGGCGACGCCGACGCGGATGAAATTCAACCCGTAAAACTCCACCTTGAGGTCGAAGGAGGAATCGATGGTGGCCATGTCCGAGGCCCTGATGACGTCCACGCCGCGGTACTCGATGTCCAAGCGACCAGAAATGCCGTTGAAACTCGCGCCCCAGTTTCCTGATGTGAAATCGCCTTCGATGGTTTGGGTGTAGGCCACGACGTTGGTGCCGGCCGGGTCGTTCATCGGTTCAAGACCGATGCTTTCGATCTCCATGGTGGTGTCACCGGAGAGGGTGCTCACGCTCGCGGAGACGCCAGAATTCGCGATGAGCGTGGCCACGTCGAAGCCCGTATCGTAGACCCACTCGTCGCCCACGCGCCAGGTTGGAACCTCATCCACGGCGACAGAACCGGACGATGGCGACGGTGCAGAAAGGGAACCGAGCGTGGTGTCTGCAACAGGTGGTTGCACCATTGGGACAAACAGCGCCGAAAGGAAGAGGGCGAGCAAAAACAGGCAGGGGCCCGCACGCGAGGGGTTCATCGGTTAGGCAGATGGCCTCCTGCCCTTAATTCAACGCCCCAAAGGCGGCTTTGGCGATGAACACGGTGTCCATCGCGGCAAGTGCTCCTATGCCAGCTGTGAGCACCTTGTACGCGCCCTCGTCGTCGATGTGCTTCAT
>DUHJ01000043.1 GCA_013330925.1 Candidatus Poseidoniaceae archaeon
ACCTTCCATCGTGGCGTCCGCCGCCGCTTGGAAGCGGTACCCGCCGATGCTGCCGCCAACCACGGCGACGGCTGCACCCACAACGCTGAGCCGAGGACCCCATGGCTTCAGCGCGTAGAGGCCGATGCTTCCCACCGCCACCAAGGACATGCCCGCAACGAGTGAGATGCCGCGCCATGCGTAAGCCCCGGATTCACGCGCCTCATCATGGAAGGCCTGGTACTGCTCTGGGGTGACCTCGACGTCGTCGTTAAGGTTGGGAGTTTCAATGGTCAAATCGACTTGCCCCGCAGGGAGGTCCTCGAGGGCGCCTTGCTGAAGGGCATCCGCACCAGCAAGGCACAGAAGCACCGCTCCAAAGAACAGCAGCACCGCGATGGAGCGAGGCCCGCGCCGGTCGGGTCGAGGTTCGATCGACCAAGGGTCCATCGTCATCCTCACCCCTCCTCTGGCGGCCCACAGGCCTGCAGACCTTCACGCAAGTCGTCTGGAACAGGTCGTGGTTCCATGGTGCGCATGTCCACACCGACGGTGACTTGCCTCGAGGTCCACACCTGTTGGCCAAGATCGTCTTCAAGCTCGTACCGCCACACCACGCTGGTGGAGCCCACCGATTCGATCCACATCGTCATCACCGCCGTTCGTCCGTAGCGAAGCGGGCCATGGAAGGTGGAGGTGATGTCGACCACGGGATAGCCGAGGTGACGTTCCGTCACCAGGGTGGCGTACTCCACACCGCACATTTCCGTCCACGCCTCTTCGAAACACCGGTGTGCCAAATCGTAAATGCGCGGATAGTAGGTGATGTTGGCCAAATCGACCATCGGAAAATCCACGCGTCGCCTGACGGTCACCGCCATGGCTCGGGTTTTGGGACCTGAGCCATGAACCCTCGTCGGGAACCGCACCCGTCGGGCTTATATCGGGTCGGCAGGTCGCCGGAGCGAGGCCTGTTAGGGTAGTCTGGATATCCTTCATCCCTGCGGAGGATGAGACCCGTGTTCGAATCGCGGACGGGCCGCCAACCCACACAGTAAGACGACGTCTTGGGTCAAGGGATGCGCCATTGCACCTGATCCCACCCTCGCGATGCTGCTTCCTTTGCCAACGCCCCCTCGGGGTTCACGGCCATGGCATGACCGCATTCCCGCATGAACCAGCTGTCGGCGTGGGTGTTGCCGTAGGCCCAACATTGCGCGAGGTCATGCCCGTTGGCTTCGGCGTCGGCCATGACCACAGGGGCCTTGCCCTTGCGACGGGGCACGGACCAACCTCGCTCTGAGCCGGACAAGCGACCCGTGCGTTGAGCGGGTCCACATCCGTACGTGGCGTCCATGCCGAGGTGACGTCCCATCGCTTCGGCCATCGGCGCAACGGTGGCGGTCACCAAGATGCAGCGGTGGCCCTGTTCGCGGTGCCAGGCAAGCCGCTCAAGCGCCTCCTTTGGCACGCGTGGCATGAGCACATCTCTGGCGAGTTCTTCGGAGAGCGTTTCCAGCGTCTCCCACGTTGCGCCCGTGAAATGCCCGCGGTTTCGCAAGGCGTCGTACGGTGCTCGGCCCCTCAAGAGGTTGACCAACGTGCGGAGGGACCAGGACGTCAGTCCGACGGGAAGCCGCCAAGGACGGCGTCGAAGCAAGGTGCCGGTCAGTGTCTTTTCGCTTGAGGCATCGAGCAGCGTCCCGTCGAGGTCGAAGTACGCCGCGACCTCGCCCATGCCGTGAGGACGGGGGTCCGCCACATGGGCGTTGCGTCGTCAGCGCTCAGGAACCACGTCGTGTCCGATCTCTCCGTACACGCGACGGCCGGCCGCATGGTCTTGCCACCAGGTCAATTTGTCCGCAAGATAGCGGGGGATGAAGAAACCGATTTTTCGCGGGGTAAGGCCATGGTTTCGCATGGCCCGATCGTTGGCCAATTCTGCCACGATGGATTGCGCAGAACAGCCGGGATTGGCGAGGACAAATCGCAGCACCTCATGCTTCAGTCGTTCGAGGCGTGCACGCTTTTGACTCCCAGTTCCAACCCTTCGAGGCATCGAAAAGGAAACCGACATCTACGGCTATAACGGTCCTGTGGGACCTCCCCTCACGCGATGTGCACAGGAAGCGTGGTCTTCCAGTTGGCGTTGGCGAGTTTCTTCGCCTTGCCGTCCGCAACGATGGG
Organism: Candidatus Poseidoniaceae archaeon; assembly: GCA_013330925.1. Taxonomy (GTDB): domain Archaea; phylum Thermoplasmatota; class Poseidoniia; order Poseidoniales; family Poseidoniaceae; genus MGIIa-L3; species MGIIa-L3 sp11892u. The sequence goes on from DUHJ01000043.1 coordinate 2,167, forward strand.
GTGGATGATGTTGAGGCGACCGTGCATGCCGGTCACGCTGAACTTGACGCGAAGGGTCACGGCGCGGTCGGCCATCATCGCGTTGATCTGCTCTTGATCGAGGGGGATCTCCGCCATGGTGCTGCCGTCGGTTTGGCTGCGCACGATGAGGGTGGTGTGCTCAAAGTGGAGCGAAGGACGGAAATCGTAGTCGCCTGGGTGCTCCATCTGTACCGCGAGGTCCACGGAAAGACCGTCGCGGATGCCGACACGGCTGACCTCAACTTCACCGACCATGGGACTCGTTCCATGCCAGCGGCCGGGCCTTCATAGCCTTGTCCGCCGCATCAGGTCGGGCTCATTCGTAGGCGATCTCCACCAAGCGAGGAACGAGGACGGTGATTCGGACTTCAAGCGTCCAATCGTTGCCGGGATCGGGGTCGGGGGCACCGGGAATCAGCCCGTCGGGGTCAGATTGGTCGGCGATCACGGCCCACGTCCAATTCCCTTGGCCAAATCGAGCGCCGGGTTGGTTCATGACACGTGCGAGAACCTCCTCCGCTGAATTGCCTTCGTAGATGGCGTCCTCCGGAGTTGGGTTCAGTCCATCGTCTTCCATTTCGGCAGATGCAGGCGTGTTCTGAGTGATGTTTCCCGGCGTGGTTTGGGCCCGTTTGATGTAGCCGTCCGCGGGCACCTCAACCACGAGGGTGAAATTGTCCGACGGCACCAGGACGTCCTGTTCGAGTTCCAACAAGGCCTCGTAGGCCATGATTCGCACACCTTCTCCAGGAAGGTGGTTTGCTTCCCATCGGTCGCCTTGGTCGAGGTAGCCGTCCCACGACACGGATACGGTCTCCTCAACCCAACTGAGGGCAAAGCGGCGTGCGGTGACGTTCAATTCGAACTCCTCGGTGACGATGCCCCCGTCGGTGTCCTCGACGGTCAGACGCCCGCGAATCAGGCCGCTGGTCTCGGTCGGGATGAGCACCTCGGGCGTGATGGCGTCGGCGTCGTCTTCGGGCTGGCCGTTGCCGTCGCTGTCCACCGCGAGGTTGAGGTCCCACACGAAACTCAGCGGTGCACCCTCGGGATCGGTAGAGCCGCTGGCATCGAGCAAGGCGGTGTCTCCAGAGCGGATCATGGACGGCACATCGAGCACAATTTCTGGCGCGCCGTTGACGGTCACCAGCGAGGAGGATTGGTCTTCGCCGCCCTGGTCGTTGACCACTGTGACCGACACGGTGTAGATGCCAAACGCGGGGTAGCGGTGGGAGGTGAAGCCGATGACGGTCGTTGCGGTGGTGCCGTCGCCGAAGTCCCAATTCCATTCGGTCAGCACGCCTTCCACGGCTTCGGATGCGCGAGCGTCAAGCGTGACCATCTCGCCTTCTTGAATCACCGAGGGGTACACCTCGAGGTTGGCCTTCGGGTTCACGGTGAGGTCGAGGGCTTCCATGCAGCCCGGCAAAAGCAGGCTTCCCATCATCAGGACGAGCATGGCGAAGGCACGCCGTGTGGACCTCCCGTCCCGCTCCATGATAGGATACGGATGCCCATTCCTTCTGAACCGTCCGGTTCGTCCAGCGTCATTCCCCGTCGTTCTCAAACTCAATTTCATCGGGCAGGTCACCCACCACGGGCGCATCGGCCAACGGATCAGCCAACTCGTCCAGGTCCTCATGAACGACCACGTTCAATTCGGAATGATCGATGCTGGGCTCCACTGGGCCATCGTCAAGCAAGGCCGCGACATCCACGTCCCCCACGTCGTATTCTGGCGTCGGAGTTGGCGCTGCTTCCTCTGGATGGACGATCACCGTTGGGCCGTCCAACAAGGCTCCTGCGGCCTCAACGGTGTCCTTTCGAGTGGCGGCAAGATGCTTCACGTCAGCTTCGAGAAGGCCTGCGTTTGGGTCCTCTTCCTCTTCTTGATCCTCGGGGGCCGCCTTGCGCTTCCACCAACCCATGGGCTTCGATTTCGGCACCAAGCAAGGACCCTGCGGTGAGCGGAGAGGTTGAAGGAGGGGGTGCAGAACCGTTGTGCATGGCCGTTGACCCGCTTGCAGGTGAGCGGGTCTTGGCCTTCGACACCGAAACGACGGGGATTTCCACCACGCGCTCCCGCATCGTTCAATTCGCCCTCGTTGGAAGCGATGCCGACGGGGAGCCTGTCCACATTGAGCATCTCATCGACCCTCGCTGCCCAATCCCCATCGACGCCAGCCGCGTGCATGGGATCTACGACGGGGACGTCCGCGGTGCACCCCTCTTTCGCGACGTGGCCGACGAACTCTTCGACGCCATCGAAGGCTCGGTCTTGGTCGGGCACAACGTTCGGCGTTTCGACATGGGCATGGTCGAGGCGGAATTCATGCGCCTCGGCCGGCTTCCACCTCGCCCCAAGGCCGTGCTTGACACGCTCGAAGCGGCACGGCGGTTGAAGGTCGGTCGGCCGCACAACCTCGGTTCCTTGTGCCAGCGCCACGGCATCCGGCTTGAGAAGGCGCACACGGCCGGTGCAGATGCGGCGGCTTCCTTGATGCTGTTGTGGCGCTTCACCGTCGACCACGCACACGCATTTCGACGCTCCATCGAGGAACTGGAGCACTGGCTCATCCACGGAGAGGCGCGGCGCGATGCACAAGCCCTTGGACGTGGGTTGCAGGACCTCGCGCCACTGGACGCAGAGGGACGGATTCGAAAGGACGAGGGGCGGTTTATCCTCGCTTTTGGGCGCCACCGAAGCCGAAGTTTGCGAGAGGTTGCGGCGGAGGACCCTGGTTACCTGAACTGGTTGCTTTCGCCTGCCTCGGGGCTTGCCCCTGAAGACGTGGACGTGCTCAAGGCCCACTTGAACTGATCAGACGGCGTGCGGCGTCCAAGGGAGGACGTCGCACCAATCGCCGACGCGCCATTGTTGGCCTTTCGCCAGCGCGCTGCCGATGAACATCGGTGCTGCAGCGTCCTCGTCCATCAGCGCCTCAAATTTGGACAGCGCACTGCCCACAAAGAGAATGCTGAGTCGCCCACCACCGTCGATCACCTCGCCAGGTCCGTCGCCGGGGAGAAGGCGTTCGACCTCGACCGTTGAGGACCCGGCGGGTCGCCGGACCACACGCACCACCGCATCGCGGAAGTCGCCGTCGTCCATTCGGCCCGAATCGTGACGCCATCGCAACCAATGGCCGCACCACGCCTTCCAATCGCAAAATCCACCGCAACTGTCCGGACCGGGCGTCGGTTCAAGCGGTTCCTCGGTTGGCCGGGTGGCTTCCCACGCGGCATACGCGTCTTCGAGCACGGCCCCATTGGAGGCGCGCCACGTGGAACGGTTGAGCGTGTACCACCCTTCTGCGCGCACGTTGGGTGCGTCGGGATTGTTGGCGAGGAGGACGTCACGGTAGAACCGAAGTTGGCGGTCAACTTCTGGTTTCAGAGCGCCTTCTGGGGTGCGACCGGTCTTCAAGTCGGCCACCACCCAAGCCACGGTTTGACCGTCATCGTCCACTTCGTTCAACAGGAGGTCAACGCGTCCACCAAGGCGGCCGTCTCGAGAGATGAGTTCACCCTCGACCGCGATCATGCGCTCTTGGACACGGGCCCATAGGGCAGCAGTGATCCGTTGGTGGGGAAGCCCTTCGACGCCAACCCAGCGAAGCAGGAGGTCAATGCCGCCTTGATGGCCGTCCACCGCATCCTTCCAACGGTCGTCCTTCCACCTTCCGTGGCGTGGGGTGTCGTGGAAGGCGGCCTTTTCCTCGTTCCAACGGTCACGAAGGAAGCCTTCTCCAACCTCTGGCAGCCACCCCATGCTGGCCTTGGGTCGATCGCTGATGTCCATGTTGAGCAAGTCTTCGATCGAGGCGTGAATGGCCGTGCCCAACGACGCAGCCATCCCTGCTTTGCGCGGCAAACCTTGGCGGCTCAACCAATACATCCGCGGACAGGTCTCGTACCTGTTCCACGAGGACGGCGAGAGCCGGTGTTCGTCCGCCATGATTCTCCTCCGTGCTCAGGCGTCATGAAGCCTCGCCCATGACGCCGGAAGGGTTGAGGTCCCCGGGCGGGCAGGAAGGGGCATGACCTCCGGTCCAAAGGTGCGCATTCGTGGCGACGTCGAAACTGAAAACGCGTTGGTGATCTCCTGCTTCCCGACGGTTGGCATGGTCAGTCCCATCGTTGCCGCGTACCTCATCGAGCACCTTGAATTGGATTACATTGGCGGTATTTTCGACTCCCGTTTGCCCGCCGTGGCCATCGTCAACGACGGCTGGGCGCTGCCCCCGGTGCGAGCCTACGGGGGAAGCCCAGTGTGTTCCATCGAAGGGTGCGATCAGGTCATTCTGCTGACGAGTGAACTGATGATCAACGACCTCATCGGCAACGAACTTGTGTGGGCCCTCTTTGACTGGTCGAAGGAGGCCAAAATTGGTCGTGGGTTGACCGTCGACGCCTTCCCAAAGGCCGGGATGAAAGCGGTTGGGATGGACGGCAACGAACCCACCATCGAGTACGACGACGACGTCGAGAAGGTCGACTTGCTCGGCCTTGCTTCCAACGACGCCATGCGTGAAGCCGTCCAAGCACTGGGGTTGACGATGGTCAAGCGAGGGGTGCTTCGGGGCATGAACGCCGCCATC
>DUHJ01000088.1:0-3389 GCA_013330925.1 Candidatus Poseidoniaceae archaeon
TTCAACCACGGAATGTGTGGACGCACGGGGGGCGTTGACCACGCGGATGCCCGCTGCGGTGGCGGCCTCAAGGTCGATGTTGTCCACACCAACTCCAGCACGTCCAACGACGCGAAGTTCAGGAAGGGAAGCCATCACGGAGGCCGTCACTTTCGTTCGGCTGCGCACGATGAGTGCGGTGATGGGTGAACCGGCCCCGCTGCCCAACGCCTCGGGTTCGAGTTCACTCACCTCACCACCGGATTCAGCCTGCAGTTTTGCGATGGCGTCGGCGTGAAGTCCGTCGGTGATGGCGATGCGCATGGTGGTGGCCTGTTCCGACGGGACAAGAACGTTGCATCCGATGCATTGAGGGAGGGAAGGGTTGTGAGCGCTTCGTGGCAACCGAGCCAGGCATGGACGCCCTCGCTTCTGCGTTGGGCATTCTGCTCATTCCAGTCCTGCTTGCGCTCCCGCTGAGGATCGCTTGGCAACTGCGGGTCGGTTCGTCGATTGACAACATGAGTTACCGGGCAGACGTCCGAAGGATCCTCCACGCGGGGATGCCCCTCGAGGCCTTCCGTGTGGCCTTGAACGACCGCGCTCGGGAGGCTGGCATCAACCCACAGCGGCAACGCTTGCTGGAGGCGGACACCATCTATCCCCTCGGTTTGGGACACTTCATTCTCCTCCCCGCACTGTTCATCTTCCCGATTGCCTTGTTGTTGGCCGCTCCCGTCATTTTGCTGGCCTTCCCTGTGTTCATGGCCACTGAATTCCTGCTCATCCGTCGAAACCTGTTGGCGTCTGCGCTCAACCTGCTGCGCCGCTTGACCAATTGGCAAATCATCCACATTCCCCGGACCTTGGACACGGGCGAGGTTTCGCGTGAGCACGTGATGGAACTCTCGCACCACCTTCGTCACTTTCAGAGGGCCCCTCGTTTGGCGTTCCTCGGATTGTTTGCCTGGTTGGTCATCCTCTGGACCTTCCGAATCGATCAAACCGGCATTCAAGCCCTCATGGCCATCCTGCTTTACGTCGTGCTCCTTGCTTTCGTTGGCGTCCTGGGAGCAGCCTTCGAAACCGACCTCGTCTTTGCCGACCCTGCCAACGCTTCATTGACGCCCATCGACCTATGGTTGGATTCCTTGCTCAAACCCGTCGTCGGTTTCGGTCTTGTGCTGTTGCTCGTCCGTGCGATGATGGAGGAAACGCGTAACGGCAATCCCGTGTTGTTCTCCGCCGTGGTGATCGCCGTCCTGTACGGGGCAGCTTTGGTGGGCTTCGCCTATCAGTGGGGCTACGCCCTCGTACGAGGGCAGACCGTCCGCAACGTGTTCGAAACCCAAGCCATGGAGCAATTCTCTCCCCTCATCTCCTACGACCTTACCCGAGCAGAGGGGCGGCTTGTCTTCGGTGCAAAGATGTCCATGGCGGAGCGCAAAGAACAGAGCAAGGAATTGTTGGCAGGGGGCATGTCCTTTGCCGATTTGGAAGCCTTGCCCCGTTCAGAGACGGCAGGCAAGATACCGAGCCGCCCGAAGGTCTGAGGACGTTCGTTTCTCGTGAGCAAAACGCCAGCAGCCGTCCGATGACATCAAGCATCGCCCTCACAAATTGAGTTCATGGCGACCCAAATTCAAGCCGGGGACAAAGCACCCCAAATCTCTCTTCCGTCCGTCAATGGGCAACAAATTTCCCTTGAGCAATTCAAAGGACAGCGGGTGATTTTCACGTTCTTTCGATTCGCATCGTGCCCGTTTTGCAACATCCGAATCGACCGGTTGACCAAGCGCTGGTCTGAATTCCCCGAAGGCACCGTGATGATCGGCGTCTTCGATGCCGATATCACCGAATTGCGCAAGCGGATTGGAAAGCGGGATGTACCGTTCATCCTTGTCGCCGACTCGACCTACGAACACTTCGAACGCCATGGCGTGGTCAAATCCTTTGGTCGCTTCATGTGGGGAGCACTGCGTTCGCCGCTCACCTTCATGGCGGCCACACTGAAAGGGTACTTCCCACGGACACTCTCGTTGTCTCGGATGTCGACCATCCCTGTGGATTTGCTTATCGACGAAGAAGGAATCGTTGCTGAAGCCCACTACTGCAAAGACACCGCGGACCACCTCTCCATCGAGAAGATGGTTGCTTTTGCGCGAGGCGAGTGAAAGGCGCGATTCGAACAGCGGATCACTTCGTCGCATCACCCCGATGGATGCTGCAAGCACCACGGCTCGCGCATGAGTTCAGTCCTCAAGCACCGCATCGAGGGGTTCGGTGTCCTTCGTCAATAGAATTGGTGTGTCGATGCGTGCGTTGCGCACCAAGGTGCTGACCCCAAGCGCGAGCAAAATGATCAGCATCAACGCCACGAAACTGGAACCGGTGTAGGTCGTGATCAGGGACGCCAAGGCGCCGAAGAAGCCCTGCTCCTCTTCGGAGGTGACCTCTTCGATGAGTCCATCGGCCAACGCGGCCACAGCGGCTTGGTCGAAGACGCCACGCGTGAAAGTCAGCTGGCCGTCCATGTCAGAAGTGTAACTGGAGGAGGGCAGGGTCGGGTCAAGGTCAGAATAACTCCCCGGACGCTGATCGAACGCGATGTCACGAGCTTCTGAGAGGTCCAAGGTCAGGACCACGTCGACCGTGTAGGGGACGCTGGACTCAAAGAATTCTGAATCTTGAACGGCGCCCCAAACGGTCACGGCTTGTCCTTCAATGTCAAACTCGGTCCATGTGCCCCAATCGGCCGGATCGACCTCGATGGTGTAGATCCACGTGTCGCTTTCACGCTGTCCAACGCCCTCGTCGTCCGTGCCGTCTTCACCCATGTCGATGCGCAGCTGCAGGGCACCGACTTGACCGGTATCGAGGTCGTACTCGGTCGGGCTGAAGTAGGCCTCCAAGGTCGTGGTTCCGTTTGGGATGAACATGTGGTGGGCATCGTTCGTGGTGTACACACCAAACACGCCGCCTGCACCGTTGTTGAAATGGTTCCAATCGCCCTTCCACTGGTGACGCACACGGTCGGTGTTCACCGGGATGGTCTTCTCGGTGAGCATGACGTCGCTAATCTCTGCGGCGTCCCAAACCGTGAATTCAGGATAATCCACAAAGCCGTCGAGGTCTGGATCGCGGAGCAGGTGGAGGGTCCTCGCAAGGGCCATTGCGGCATCCACATCGACCAAACCGTGACCGACGCGCCAATCGTGGCACCGTCCCGTCGCAGATCGGTAGCATTCCGCTGGAATGTCGCTGCAACTGTCCTCGTCGTTGCCGTCCTCGCAGCTGTTCTCCATGCCGTCGTAGCGCGACGTGAGTTCCAGAATGAGTTCCACTTCGTGGACGCGAGAATAATTCGCGGTGTCCCAGTCTTCGAATTGACCGTACGCCGCAGCTCCTTC
>DUHJ01000088.1:3676-6328 GCA_013330925.1 Candidatus Poseidoniaceae archaeon
GTCCCAGTCTTCGAATTGACCATACGCCGCAGCTCCTTCACCGCCAACCAAACTTGACCCTTCGTCGTGGTCGTCGCGGTGGTAATCCGCCACGCCAAGGGAAGGGGCAACATCGAGGAGGAGGCCAGCAATACCGCCGACGTGAGGCGTGGCCATCGACGTGCCCGAGATGGCCATGTAGTACAGGTCGCCTTGGGTGCGGGTGGACGCGTCGATCGCCGTGCCGCGTGGTGCCGTGGCCCAGATGTCGCGACCGGGCGCTCCAACGTCGGGCCACGTGTGCTGCTGGTCCATGCAGCCGCGCGAAGAGAAGGAGGTCACGGCCGTACCATCGTGGGTCAGCGCCGCGACGGAAATTGCAGATGGCGTGTTGGCGTAGACGTTGGTGCGAAGATCACCGGAGCATTCTGCTCCGGAGCCGCCAGAGTTGGAAGCCGCGAAAATGACGGCGACACCATGATCGAAGGTCAGCATGTCCGTGAGGGTGGCGATGACGCCTTGAGGGTCGTAATCACCGTCCGTGCCCCACGAGTTGGACACGACGCGAATGTGGTATTCGTTGGCTTCAGGCCTGGAATGTTCGTAGGTCCACTCAAGGCCTTGTTCGGCCGCGAAGATGGAGGCTCCATCACCGGTGCCGAGGGCGACAAGTTGACCGCCTTTTGCCACGCCTGCACGCCGCCCTGCGGAAGCGTCACCGTTGCCGGCAATCGTTCCGCCCACGTGGGTTCCGTGGCCCGATGAGGTGTCGGAGTTGCGGGTTTCAACCCAACCGTTTGGGCTGTATTTCGCTGAATAGAGGGTCTTCTCGCCGGTCCAAGGCTCGAGGTAATCGTAGTCGGGGTGGCCCGCATCGACGCCGGTGTCGAGGTCCACAATCGCGGTTCCGTCACCGTCCCATTCCGTGAATCCGAGGTCCGTGTCGTAGGCGATGGAGCCGTCCGGTTGAACGACGACACGGTGCCACGCGTCGGTCGCGTCCACCACGTGAACCGTTTCTTGCATGAGTGCACCGACGTCGCCGGTGGGCGCACCGCCCCACGCCGTGGGGAGGTAGAAAAATTCCAGCGGGCGGTCGAGTTCGGCGTAGTGGATGCGGTCGTAGGTGCTGATGTGACGCACCGCCAACGGGCTCGCCTCGACCAGGAGCCCATGGACCAGCGGCGCCTCACCTTCCACCGTCGCGCCAAGACGGGCGAGGGAGGAGCGATCGTCAGCGGTCACGGGGGAGATGTACTGGAGAATAACAGGAAGACGGGCGTTGGCATCCGCAGACCAAAGGGCCTCTTCCAGAGCAGCGTCCATCTTTTCTGCGTCGCCCATGGTTTGGCTTCCCGCTGCAAACGGGCTCATTGCCAACAGCGTCAGCAAGCCCAACATCAGGAGGGCGGTGGAGCGGGCGCGACCTTGGTCCATACCTGTGGGGCCGCGCGGTGCTTCAAAGGCCTTCGCTATCGACGATTAATCAAGCCAAGGCACATGTTCAGGAATCTCTGCAAAAATGTTCGCGGGAAGGGCGGTTTTGATCTTTGAAACACCGCCGAGACGAGCCGCAGTTTCCACCTGCCACGCAATGAATTCTTCCAAAGAGCGCATGTTGAGGACAGGGTTGTTGGTTCGGTTCCAGTCCAGGCTTTGCATCGTGGTCCCCGGTGGATCGTGACCTGTGCAGACGACCACCTCACCCGAGAACCGCTCAAGAACAGAAAGAGCATCCCAATGATCCGACACGCGACCGCTCGGCAAATCATCGCGTCCAACACCGCCGTCCCCCGTAAACAGGAAGTCGCCGGTCATGATGTGTCCAGAGACATCGACAATCATCGAATCGTTGGTGTGACCAGGAGCGTGGTGGAAGCGAACCGTGTGCTCACCCACCTCGAGGGAGTCGTGTTCGGAAACGAGCCGGCTGACACCAAGCGAGGCGGTGGAATGCCACATGACGTAATCGCACCCCGTGCGTTCACGCATGGCAAAACACGCCGTGATGTGATCGGCATGGGTGTGGGTGGCAATGGCATGGAGGAGCCGAAGACCACGCGATTCAATCAACGCCAGGTCGACGTCGATCGTGTCCCATACAGGATCAATGAAAGAGGCGACCCCGGCCTCTTCGTCCACCACAAGGTAGGTTTTCGCCCAGCGGTCGGTGTGCAAATGCTCGATGCCCATGCCGGGCAACCGGAGGTCCCGTCCATGAAGATGGCGCTGGAAGGACCGCATCGTTCATGCGTGAAGGGTCCACAGCATGACCATGGACCATCCTCCGGTCGTGGTCCATCTTGAGCACGACGGCAAAGTGTTGCTCGTCGACGCAGAAGGCCGCGGACCAATCGCGGCACAGCGTGGTCGCATCGTGAACGAACCCTTCCTCCGCTTCCCGACCCCCTCCGAAGTGGCGTCAATGGGCATTGACCATGCCGAACCACAGCGGGTCAACCACGACGACGTGAACCCTGGCGTCACGGTGCTCAAGGCCTACCCACACATTCCTTGGCCCGAATCATGGCCTTGGAAAGACGACCTGATCAGCGACAACGCCGTTCATCCGGTCGCTCGAGAGAGCGTTTACCGCAGCCTCCACAGGGTGGTCAGCAAAGCCATCGTTGTGAACGATGAAGGGCACGTGCTGATGGGACGGGTGGCCAGAGG